>JAVBQX010000019.1:0-11002 GCA_031548645.1 Thermoguttaceae bacterium | reverse complement strand
CAGGTGACCGACGTGCAGGCTGTCCGCCGTCGGGTCGAACCCGGCATAAACCGTGCGCGGCTTTTCGTTGAGCCAGGCCCCGATGTTTTCGTCCGTTTTCTGGTGAATCGCACCACGCCAATCAAGTTCTTTGACAATATCCTGCATTATGTTTTTGGGAAGAAGGTTGAAGGGAGAAGGTTGAAGGAGGACGATGGAGGAAGGGTGAAGGTTGAAGGGAAAAGGCTCTGTATTCTTCTTCCTTCTCCCTTCAATCCTTCATTCCATTGCCGCCAAATACCGTTCGGCGTCAAGGGCGGCCATGCAGCCGGTTCCGGCGGCGGTGATGGCCTGGCGGTAATAATCGTCGGCCACGTCGCCGGCGGCGAACACGCCTTCGACGCTCGTGTTGCAGCGGAAAGGCAGCGGTCGGGCGATGTAACCCTTGGCGGTCAGTTCGAGCTTACCCTTCAAAAACGCCGTGTTGGGCGTATGACCGATCGCCAGAAACATGCCCGCGGCCTCGACCTGCAAATCGGCCTCGCCGACGGTGCTTTTGAGCAGCACACCGGTCACGCCGGATTGATCGTCGCCCAGCACTTCGAGCGGTATGCGGTTCCAGAGAATTTCGATTTTTTCGTGTTCCTGCGCCCGCTTGGCCATGATTTTCGACGCACGAAGTTCGTCGCGGCGATGCACGAGGTACACTTTTTTGGCGAATTTGGTCAAATAATCCGCCTCTTCGACCGCCGAATCACCCCCGCCGATGACCACCAGGTTTTTATCCCGGAAACGCGGCAAGGCGCCGTCGCACACGGCACAGGCGCTGACGCCCTTGTTTTTGAAGCGGTCTTCCGATTCGAGGCCCAGATAATTCGCTTTCGCGCCGGTCGCGACGATGACCGTTTCGGCCTCATAGGTTTTTCCGTCCGACGCGGCCAGCTTGAACGGACGCGACGCAACGTCAATATCGAGCACGTCCTGCATCAGGGTTCGCGTGCCGAAGTTGACGGCCTGCTGGCGCATCAGTTCGACCAGTTCCGGCCCGGAAACGCCTTCCTTCCGGTGCGGCGGGAGCATCGAAAGCCGCGATTTGTCGACCGAGCTGGCGAGATAGGCTTCGAGGTCGCCGAACGGAAAGCCGGGGTAGTTTTCAACTTCCGTCGTCAGGGACAACTGCCCCATCGGCAGGGTGCCGTTCGCCTGATTTTCCGCCGTCATGGCTCCTTCGATGACGAACGGCTGCAACTGGGCCCGCGCCGTATAAATGGCCGAAGCCCAAGCCGCCGGACCGCTTCCGATGATGATGACTTTTTCCGCCATGAGGTGGTTGTCTCCTGAAATTACAATGGTATCAAACGTGACAGTGCAATGAAATCGCAATTATGCAAGAAACAACAGCCGGAATGAAGGCGGAACGCCGAAATGACGGGATGAAGATGTCGTATTGGTTTGACAATCCCGTCATTGCGCTTCGCTCCATTCCGGCTGTTGTTTCTATGATATTCTCCAAATATTCATTGCACTGTCATACAAACGTTTCGTGATCAAAACTATACAAACTCATTACAAATCGAACTCGTCGATGTCGATTTCATCGTCTCCGTTGTTTTCATAATAACGACGGGCGGCGTCCCGCGCGGCGTTCTGCGCTTCAATCATCATTTTGACGAATTCGCCGCAAGTCGGCAACAGCCGGTTGTCGACGACGATTTTGCTCTTCTGGCCGGTGGCGCTGAAGGTGGCCGAGCCCGAAATTTGTGCGTCCGCCGGGCATGCCCGGATGACGGTCATGACTTGGTCGTAATTCTCGTCCCCTTCGGTCGGACCGATCAGGGTGAGGAAATCAACGAGGTTGCCGGGAGCGAACACAAAGGCGGTTTCGGGAATCGAGGCGGGCGTTTTCGATGCGGTGATCGCCTTTTTCAGGTCGGCCAAAACCGTGTCATCCAGCCCGAAAGCCAGCGCGATGGCCGTGTCCTTGATCGCGATTTGCAGCGTCATCGTCCGCGAGGCGAGGTCTTTCGACATGCCTTCCTGCGGCAGGATGCTCGTCGGCACGGCGATGGTCGAAACGGCAAAGCCTTCAAATTGTTCGGCGTTGATCTTCACGTATTGACGAAATTCCTCCGGGACGGCGACGAGGCTCTCTTCGAGGGCCTTCTGCAATTTATTGCCGTCGGTGATGGCGGCCCCGGCGAGCAGAGTGGCGTTCTTCTGCCAGGTGACTCCGATATCGACCTTCCCCGATTCGATCGTGCTCTTGATCATCGCTTCGACGTTGTCAAGCACCGACATGGCCGCGGTCATTTCGTCTTTACCGAGATCGCCTTCCTCGACGCCTTCGCGGGCGCCTTCAAAGAACTTGTCGATTTGGGCGACGTACTGCTGCTTGATCATGGCATTGAGAACCCCCGCACCTATGAAGGCGACAATGCTGTCTTTCGGCTGGTAAAACCCGATCTGGCCGGTCTTGAATGCTGCCATCGAAGCCATGTCCGCGGCCATGACCGATCCGGCGACCGCTTCCGCCGCCGTTTCAATGACGATGTCGTTTTGCGGCGTGACGGCAATGCCGAAGTTGACGGTTTTCAATTCGTTCATGGCCGTTTCGATCTGGTCGAACGAAGCCCCGATCGCTTCCAGATCTTCTTCGGTTTGCGCGTTCATTTCCGCCATCGCACGGATGCCGTTCAAGGCGTCGACGCAAAGTTCCTTCGGCAGATTGGCCACATTGGCCTTGACGCCGAGCAGGTATTGCTTGTCCATGCCTTCGAGCAGTTTGACCGGATCGGCGGGCAGATTTTTCGGCAGTTCCTTGATCGAGACGAAGGCCCATTTTCCGGACTGTTTGATGTAAATTTGTGGCATGAACGGGCTCATCTGCGGGAGCAGCACGGAGCCGTCCGACTGTTTTTCGCCCATCGCGACCATGTCGGTCAGGCCCGGCATGGCGGATATGTCCGAAATCGGCAGGAAAGCATAACCGCCGAACGATTCGTCGTCGGCCTGGACGACGATGCCGATCGGCTGTTTGAGGTCGAAGCCCTGCAACGCGGAAAGCGTCGCTTCCGCCTGCGCCATCGCGTCGGGATAGCCGGCTTGCGTGGTGACGGTTTTCAGGGCCTTGACGGCCGTGTCGAGATCGGCGATCGAAACGACGGCCACCGTGCGCATGTCCGCCGCCCGGGCCGCAACGGCCAGAACGACGACGGCGAGAAACGAAGCCACGACGCTCCAACGAAACCACGATTTCACTGTTTTCATGTTAAATATCCTCAGGTGATTGAAAGTGAACTGTCAAAATAAAGTCTTATGGTATTTCAAAAAACCGGCAAGGGCAATTCGCCGCCCGACTGTTCGATAGCCTGTTCGATCATCGCGCCGATCGTCGGCCAGAGTTTGCCGTCGATCACGCCGGTCCAGGTCGCGGCGTTCCCGTCGACCTCCTGCGTGACGACGACGTTCGCGTCTTCGGGAATGTTGAAAACGATGTTCAGCACGGCCCGCTCATCCTTTTCGTCGGCGGTATCCAAAGCGAACTTTTTGATCATCGGCCCGATATTATGCGGCGAAAAGACCATGATTTCCTTCGGCGCCAAAACCGCCTTGCCCGACCCGTCGACGGCCTTTTTGACCGTGTCCAAAACCGTCGGGGTGAAACCGTTGGCCAAAATGAACGTGTCGTCGCTCAACCCGATGACATAGGTGAGCGGGCCCATCAATTGGCGTTGGTCGTCGTTTTTGATCTCATCAATGACGTCTTCATCGTCATAATACACGTGCAGCGGTATCGGGATGGTGATCGTCCAAAACTGAATTCCCTTGTAATTCTCCCGTCCCAGAACAGGCATCGACAGGGCGTCGTCGGGGTCATTGTTATCGGCCAATTGCTGGGCCATCATCAACTGGGCGAAATCGAACAGCGCGTTGCCCGACTCCAGGAGGGCGTTTCCCCCGGCGATTTTCACGGCCATGAGCGTCGCCCCGTCCGCGGCGATAGATTCGGCGAAATCGAATTTTCCGTTGTCGATTGTCGCCTGGAGAACGCCGGGCGCCTTGTTGACAAGGGTCATTGTTTTTTCCCAAGCCTCCTGGATTTCCGGCGGGGTGTCAAATTGCTCCATTTCCTTGCGAACCTCGTCGCTGCACTTGTTGATCATTTTCACCAGAGCGTCGAGCGTGTTTTTGTAGAAACCCCGCTGGTATTCCGGGATCGGCGACACGGAAAGCTGGGAAAAAATCGCGCCGTCCGGCCGGTAAAACCCGATCAGGTCGGTCGTGCAGCCGCCCATCTGTTCAACCGCTTTGGCCGTGTCCGTGCCCGGTTTGGCCACGTATTTGCAGACGGTGATGAGGTCGCTTTCCGCGTTGCCGGTCAGGCCGAAGGTCACGGTTTCCGTTTCATTGACGAATTTGGCGAGTTGGTCGATCGTTTCCTTCGCAAAAACGGAGAAAAAATCGAGCGCGGCCGCGGTCGCCCAGCGTTCCTGTTCCCGCATGTGCGTCATGGGCATGAACATTTGCAGCATGGGAATGAACTGTTTGCCGAGCGTCGCATAGCCGTTGACAAGGCTTTTCGGCATCGCCCCGCAGTTGAAGCGCAGCGCAACGGGATATTCCTTTTCAAGCCCTTGGAGCAATTCGACCGGGTTGTCCGGCAGTTCCTTCGGCGGCTGAATCGTGCCGTAACACGCAAAGGCCCAATCGCCGTGCTGTTTGACGAACACATTTTGGAACATCACCGGCATTTGGTTCGCGTTCGACAGCGGAATTTTGTACCAGTCGTCGCGATTTTTTTCCGCGTCGGAAATTTTTTCGCCCATCCCGTAAGGCAGTTTCGTCACGTCGCTCATCGCAGCGAAAGCGAGAAATCGGAAATTTCGCCCGTTCGTTTGGCACAGGATTCCCTTGGGTTTCGAAAAATCGAGCGTCGCATAAGCTTCCCGTTGATCCTTTTCGAATTCGTCGAGCAAACCGGGGTGATTCGCCGCGGTCAGCGCCTGCTTGATCAGCGGGGCGCCTTCGTCGGTCGAAACCATGGAAAAAACGGCCACGGTCTGCCAGTCGTCCGCTTTCGACTGGGCCACGGCGGCAACAGCCGGAAAAACGACCCAACTCGCCAGCGCCATGACCATCAAGCGGAAAATAAATCGATGTCGGTATGTTTTGGTCATTCGGCCAGTTCCTTTTTGATGTGAAACGGTTTGGTCATCGCGACATCCCAACGTTCCACAGCGTCTGAAATCAACAACGATGAGAAATGGAAATGCGACAATACCTGAAATTATAAGACATCCTGAAAAGCGTGCTTTGAAAACACCATTCCGCATACACATTTTAATAAACTTCAATGAAATGAACAATAGTCACACTTATTTTGTTAATTTTGTATATTTTTTCCAAATTACAATAAAATGGCGGAATTCTTTGCTCATTGTTTTTCGTGCGAATTTTGATTCGAATTGACTTTCTGCGGGGGCGTTTATCATTGAATTGACTTGACGGCGGATGTGTGGCAAAATCACGAATTGACGCAGGTTTTCAACCCTCAACTTCCGAGAATCCCATGTGGCTGCTGTCTTCCCCGCTGTCCCTGATCGCATTGGCCGCGATTCCCGTGTTGATCGGCATTTACCTGTTCCGCACGCGGTCGCGGCGCTATGTCGTGTCAAGCCTTTTTCTTTGGGTCGACCAGCAGCAGTCGCGACAGGGCGGGCGAAGGATCAGCAAATTCCAGACGCCGCTCCTGTTTTTCCTGGAACTGCTGGCCCTGGCCCTGCTGGCCCTGGCGGCGGCGGGACCGAATCTTCGTGGTGAAAACGTTTCGCACCCGACGGTCGTTGTACTCGACTGTTCCTATTCGATGACCGCCGGAACCGACGGCGACACGCCGCAAAAACGCGCCCTTGACGATTTGGCGGCGTTCCTTCGTCAGGAACAGCCGTTCCCGCTTCAGTTCGTGCTTGCCGGGACCGAAACCGACACGATTTCCGGCCGCGCGGCGAACGTCGCCGAAGCGGAACGCATGTTGGCCAATTGGCAATGTCGCGCCGCGACCGCCGGACTCGACGCCGCGATCAGCCATGCGACGGGCATGTCGGTCGCCGACGTCAAAATTCTCGTCGTCACCGATCAACTCCCGCAAACCGAACTGCCGGTCGGAAAAATCGAATGGCGGGCCTACGGTCTCCCGCTCGACAACATGGCCCTGACCGGCGCGAGCCGCGTTTATCAGGGCGAAAAGGACAAGCTGCTCGTCGAAGCGACCAATTTCTCGAACGACACGCAAACGCTGCGCATGCGATTGACCGCCCTGGCCGACGGGGCGACGCTGCAAAACATCGACGAGCCGATCGGCCCGATGGCGATGCGGCGTTTTCACCTGACCCTGCCCGACGGGATGGGCGATATCGAGGCCCGCATCGCCGACGATGTGCTGCCGCTCGATAATTATGCGACGCTGTTGCCGCCGAACCGACGGCCGGTGCGCGTCGCGATTCGCGATTTGCCCGAGTCGATCGCCGCGCCCTTGCGCCGTGGGCTGGCCGCGACGGGAATCGCGAATTTCGACGAGTTGAACCCCGAAATCTGTTTTACCGGCGGCAGTCTGGGTGCGGTGGAACAGGAAACGCCCGAACTGCCCGAGGGTTGCTGGCTGATGCGGTTTTACACCGCGACGGCCGATGACAAAACCGAAGCCTTCGTCGGGCCGTTCATCGTCGACCGGACGCACCCGCTGACCGAAGGGCTTTCGCTCGAAGGCGTCGTCTGGGCCGCCGCGCACGAGGTTTCGCTGCCCGGCTATTCGCTGCTCGCCGTCGGCAACGTGCCGCTCGTCTCGGAGCTGAACCGCCCGAACCGCACGAAGCATTTGCATTTGCAGATCCGCCCCGAGCTTTCGACGCTGACCATCTCGCCGGGCTGGCCGGTTTTGCTTTGGAACGTTTTGCAGTATCGCGCCGCGCAATCGCCGGGCATCCGGGTCAATAACGTGCGGCTGGGTACCGCGGCGACGTTCAATCCCTTTCCCGGCGACGACGAATTGCGCATCACGACGCCGTCGGGCGAAAACCGGACGATGAGCGTTCGCTCGAATTGGGCCGCCGTCCCGGCCGACGAAGTCGGCGTTTACACGGTTCGAGCCGCGTCGGGCGAATATCGTTTTTCCGCGCTGCCGCCGGCCTCGGACGAGTCGAACCTGACCGAATCGGCGACCGGTCGTTGGGGCGGATGGCTCGACCGGGAAACGCTCGAAAACGATTACCGCAACGTCGCCTGGCTGCCGCTGCTGATCGTCGCCGCGATTCTGCTGCTGCACCTTTCGATCATCGCGACCCGCAAGTCTTCGCCGGAAAACAAACAACAGGAACAGCAGCCGGGAAGGTAGGGCGGTCACGCCGTGACCGCTGCAATCAGAGCCGCGACAGTGATGGAGCGGTTGTATTGGGGCAACACTTCATTCCCGATACCAACGGCGGTCTCGGCGAGACCGCCCTACCTTATATCTTGCGATTATCACGTCTTCCCGGTTGGAAAACCCTCTCCCCGGTCAGTCTTCACAGGATGAGCATGGCGTCGCCGTAGCTGTAGAAGCGGTATTCCTCCTTGATGGCCTCGTCGTAGGCGCGGCGGATCAGTTCGTCGCCGCCGAAGGTCCGCACCAAGATCAGGAGCGTCGAAAGCGGCAGGTGAAAATTCGTCATCATCGCGTCAACGGTCCGGAACGCGTGACCCGGTTTGATGAACAGATTCGTCTCGCCCGAGAACGGACGCAGTTCGCCCCCGTCATCCGTCGCCGATTCGAGGACGCGGACCGAGGTCGTGCCGATGGCGATGACGCGTCCGCCCTGGCTTTTGCGGCGCTGGATCCGCGCGACGGCCTTGTCGGTGATCTCGTACCATTCGTAGTGCATGACGTGCCGGTCGACGGTTTCGGCGGAAATCGGGCGGAAGGTTCCGGCTCCGACATGCAGCGTCACGGGCACGAGATCGGCGCCGAGATTTTGAATCTGCCCCAACAGTTCGGGCGAAAAATGCAGGCCCGCCGTCGGCGCGGCGACGGCGCCCGGTTTCGTGGCGTACACCGTCTGGTATTGCTCGCGGTCGGAAGGAATCATGCGGCCGTTGCGGATGTAGGGCGGAATCGGAACCCAGCCGACGCGGTCGAGAATCGCCGGGGTTTGCTCGTCCGAAAGCGGCTTGACGAGCCAGGTATTGTCGTCCTGCCGGGCGAGCAGTTCGAGCGAAATGCCGACTTTGCCTTCCGGGGTTTGCAGGGCGACCTGTTCGCCGGGCGTCAGTTTGCCGCGAGTCTTGCTGAGAATTTTCCAGAATTCGTGCCCTTCGGAGGCGAGAAAGAGCCCCTCCCAGTTACCGCCGGTTTGCGTGCGGCGACCGATCAGCCGCGCGGGCAGCACCTTCGTGTTGTTCAAGACGAGGCAGTCTTCCGGCCGGAGAAACTGGGGCAGATCGCGCACATGGTGATGGGAAATTTCGCCCGCGGCGCGATCGACGACCATCAACCGCGCGTCGACGCGATGCGCCACCGGCGTCTGCGCGATCAGCTCGTGCGGCAATTTGAAATCATATCGGCTCAGCGGGATCGGGTCGGTTTCGGACACGAATTTCTCTTTTCGGTTGGGATGGTTCAATGTTGCGATATCAATGCTGTTCCGGTTTTTTGACGGCGAATTTGATCGGGCGCAAAATCTGCTCGACGGTGAAGGCGACGTCGCCGGACAGCGTCGTGATTCGGTTGGTCAGCATCGAATGAACCGCCAGCGTCGGGATGGCGACCACCAGTCCTTCGACCGTCGTGACCAGCGCGAGGTAAATGCCCTCGGCCAGACTGCCTCCCCCGCGTGCCATTGCCATGCCATCGGACAGCGACAGTTCGCGAAAGGCGACGATCATGCCGATGACCGTTCCGAGCAGCCCGAGCATGGGCGCGATGTTCCCGATCAACGAAAGCCAATCAACCTTGCGGTACAAGCGGCCCGCCTGTTCGGCGAGCGCGTCTTCGGCGGCCTTTTCGACATATTCCCAGCGGGACCACGGCTGCATCAATGCCGGCAGCACGACGTTCGACAGGAAGCCCGGGTTGGCCTGGCACAGTTCGACGGCCTTCGCGCGGTCGCCGGCTTTGACGATTTGGAACAGTCGGTCGGCGAGTTCCTGCGGGATCATCGTGCTGCGGCGGATGGTAACCAAATGCTCAATGACCAGCGCCCCGGCGGCGACGGAAAGCAGGATGATGACCCAACCGACGATTCCGCCCGCGCGGATGATCGACCAGATCGAATCCTGTTTCGGCGCTTCGTCGGCAATGATCTCGCCATCGGCAGCGACGCCGGCATCCGGGGCGTTTGAGGCGTCAGGCTCCGTCGACACGGCGGCGGAATCGGCCACTCTTTCAAGATTCAAGTTGCCCGAATCCTGCGAAAGGGCGAAGCGTCCCGCGGCCAGCGCCAGGCACATCAGGACGACAACGGTTGTGCAATAGGTCGATAATTTCATGGCCGATCCTTCGTTGTTCTTCGTGGTAATAATCCCCAACGATTTTGCGAATTTCCCGCCTGATTATAGCACAACGCATCCGTTTGACATACGCCGCCTTAGGGATTTTTATCGTCGGAAAACCGTTGCAGTTCAAGACGCAGCGTTTCGGCTTCGGCGGTTCGGCGATTTTTGTCAAGCGTTTCAATCGCCCGTTGAAGGCACAGCCGTGCGAGCGGTCGCATGTCCGGCGTATCCAGCGGCACGTGCAGCCAATGGATCAGGGCGTTGTCCGTCTGGCCGAGCCGGGCGAAAACCTCGCCCAAAAGGAAGTGCGGGCCCGACCGCAAATCTTCCGGCATGGCGTCGAGTTGTTTTTCCCAACCCAAAGCTTCACTTGCGTTTGCTTCGGCGAGCCGCAATCGCCAAAGCTGGGCCGTTGCCAGCGCGGCAATCGACGGATTGTCCGATTTCGCCAGCACCCGCAAAACCTCGGCCGCTCTGGCACGATTGTCCGTCGTCAGCGAAAGCCCGGCACTGAGCAGTTGACACGCGGGATATTCCGGGCGGTTGAGCCACGGTTCGCCAAGTTTTTGGTACGCAAGCGATTGCGACAAATCGACGTACCACGGCAGCGGAATGCAGGCAAGATAAGGGGTTTCGGGGTCCGATTCCGCAAGAGTAAAAAATTCGCGACAGGCTCGATCCTGTTCTCCCAACGCGACATAGGCCTGCACGAGCATCGACGTCTGCTGGCGTTTGACCCAGTCGCGTTTTTCTGATTTTCTCGCCGCAAGATAGCCGTCGACGGCCCCGCGAAAGTCGCCGTTTTGCATCGCCAGTTCAGCGTTGACCTGCGAAGTTTCCTTAACCGTCCCGAAGTCAACGATTTTTGTAAGCGGAATTTTCGTTTCGCGACCACCGTTCGGACGAAACGTCATGCCGCCCCTGCCGGTCAGATTGACGATTTCGCCTTCGAGACGCACAACGTCCGCGCCAACCGACGGTTGATCTTGCGATGTTTCGGTGCGATAAACAACGTAATCGCTGTCAACAAAATTTTGTGAAAACGCAAAAAAATGGCTGAAAATAAAAATAACACAACACACAGCCAATTGTCTTAAAAAAAGTCTTCCCATGACGACAAATCTCAAGGTTTGGTGAACGGGAACAATCAAACACACGCAAAGATGAGCGGGCCGTCATCACGGTGTCAATCAGCAGTGGCAATGGATATGATTTTTGGGAAGCCATTACATAAAAACAATATACGATAATCCTGGATTTGTCAATTGTTGATTCCGTGAATCAAAGAATGCCCCTGTAAGAACAGACCGTTCAGAACGGGAACAGTCGCCCATCAGTATAAAAAAACTTCAATATTTTCTTGATTGTTTTTATAGTGTATCTCCACACTTTTTTATTGAAAAGCAATAACCGTGGTATTGAAAAGCGTGCTCTCGAGTTATATAATTATAAGATATTGATATTTACAATAAATATCTAGAACGCCAGTTTGATTTAT
>JAVBQX010000127.1:0-10802 GCA_031548645.1 Thermoguttaceae bacterium | reverse complement strand
ATATGTCAGTGAGTTTTCATCAAAAAATGGCAGCCCGGAGCGTCAGCGACGGGTTTAATTGTGCCATAAGCGTTACGGTATGAATTTTTCATGCGGTTGTATTGAAATTTAAAAGCATTGAATACTTTTAACCCGTCGCTGACGCTCCGGGCTACCATTGGAAATGACTTTTCATTACAACTCCTTACCGCCCGTTGTCTTCAACAAACCGGACGGCGGCGCGGACGGAACCGTGGTCGAGCAGCAGTTTTTTCGAGGTTTCGTAATCCAGTCCGGTCGCTTCGGCGACCATGCGAGAGCCGCGGTCGACGAGTTTCGCGTTGCTCAATCGCATGTCGAACATCTTGTTGCCCTTGACGTGGCCGAGCCGGATCATGACCGACGTGGAAATCATGTTGAGGATCAGCTTTTGCGCCGTGCCCGACTTCATGCGCGTGCTGCCGGTGACGAATTCGGGCCCGACGATCGCTTCAATGGCGATGTCGGCCTCCTGTGCGACGGGCGAGCCGGGATTGCAGGTGATGCTCGCGGTGAGGACGCCGTGTTTTCTCGCCTCGCGAAGGCCGCCGACGACATAGGGCGTCGTCCCCGACGCGGCGATGCCGACCAGGACGTCGCGTGCGTCGATTTTAAATTCGGAAAGGTCGCGCCAGGCCCCGTCGAGTTTGTCTTCCGCCGATTCGACGGCCCTGCGGATCGCCGTATCGCCGCCCGCGATGAGCCCGACGACCAGGTCGAAGGGGGCCCCGAAGGTCGGCGGAATTTCGGAGGCGTCCAAAATACCGAGCCGTCCGCTCGTGCCGGCCCCGATGTAAAAGAGGCGGCCGCCCTCGCGCATGCGCGGGACGATTTCGGTCACGAGCCGCTCAATGGCGGGGAGGCATTTTTCAATCGCGAGCGGTACGCCCTGATCTTCCTTGTTGATATTGACCAAAAGGTCGTGCACGCTCATGTGTTCGAGGTGGTCGTGCCGCGAGGATTGTTCGGTGATTTTCTGCATGATGGTGGCGGTTGTGTTTCGTAAATCAAAAGTCTGGAGCGCCGTGTCAATTTCCCTGTATTATCGCCAAAAAGGTGATCCATAAGGGAATGATAAAAAATAACACATTTCATCATAACAGGAAAGCTCGCAAGTTGCAAGTTGATGATAATCGTCGACATGACGAAAAACAACGAGCAAGAACAGCAGCCGGGAACGCAGTGAGTGAAACGAACGGAGTGACCGGATAACACGTTTGCCATTTTGAGGAACAATTCAATTGAGCCGAATCAGATCGCCCCGGACGACAACGTCGTGGTCGGCTTCGATTTTGAGGTCGCCGGAGCGAGATTTCAGTTCCAGTTCGCCGGCGGTGATGGCCAGTTTGCCGGGCAGATCAATGACCGCGTCCCGCTGGCAGATGCGGACGGTCGGGCCGTCGGGACCGAGCCCGATTTCGACGAGCTTCCGCCCGTTGTGCGAGACGACCTGGATCGGCGTTTCGCCGGTGAGCGCGACCGTGTTGTTCGGGCGAACCTCGAAGGAGGACCGCGATGATTTTTGCGGTTCGGAATCGGAAAAGTCGTGCTCCGAGGACGCGGACTTGAGCTCCCAGGGCGAAAAAACGCTCGTCGAACTCGACGGCGCGGCGGGAAGGATTCCCGTGATGACGGGCGTGGCCCAATTGACCGGTTTGGCGATGAGGACGAGATCGCCGCGGCGGATTTCGAGGCCGAGGACGCTGGGGAGCCACTGGCGAAAGGTTTCGCCTTTCGTGTCGGCGTAGGCGACCATGTAATGATCGCACCATTCGGGATGGCAGTCGTCGACGCATTCGCCGACCATGGCCGCCATCGAAAAGACGGGCCGTGTTTTGTTCAGTTGCATGAGTAGGAGGGGAAAAAGACGGGATTGACGTTTGATTTCCTGGCCGCCGCGAAAACCGCAAGGTGACACGATGAATCTCGCCGGGGTGCAGTCGGCGAAAATAACGCGACGGTGACGCTTGGGTTATTGGCGAAAAACGGAAAAAACGCCGCGTTGTCGCGAAATTTGCGGATTGTTGCGACTGTGCCGATTTTGTCATCGGTCTTTTGTTCCCGGCGCACAAAAAAGCCGACAAGCGTTATCGCTTATCGGCTTGCTTCGTGATTCAGGATTTCGTGAACATTCCGCCAGGCATCCGCGGGTTCTCAGCCGACATTCAGCCGGATGGTCGTGACTTCGTCTTCGCCGTCGTCGGTGGTACGGTGCAGTCTCAGGTTGGGAACGACCGACCGGTGTCGACCCTCACGAACGATTCCGCGGGTCGTGCCGGCCAAAAAACGCGTCAATTCGACGACCGCCCCTTTGACATACTGTTCTTCAAGCGTTTTCAGGATTTCCCGCCAGGGGAGCTGGCTGCGGAACGCGATTTGATAGGCTTCCTTGAGTTGCTTGATGTCTTCCGCGGAAAAACCGCCGCGTCGCAACCCGATCATGTTCAGCCCGACGATGTTGCTGCTCAGGCCGTCGACCGTGACGAAGGGCGGAATGTCTTGCGTGATATGGGCCTGCCCCCCGACCATGGCATAGCCGCCGACGCGGCAGAATTGATGTACGCCGACCGCGCCGGAAATATTCGCCCGACTCCCGATGGTCACGTGTCCCGCCATCATCGCGTTGTTGGCCATGACGATGTTGTCGCCCAACCGACAGTCGTGGGCGATGTGTACGTTGACCATGAGCAGGTTGTTGTCGCCGACGATCGTGGCGTTCGATTCCTTCATGGCGCGATGGATCGTCACGTTTTCGCGGAAGGTGTTTTCCGAACCGATGACGACCAGTCCGCATTCCTCGGGCACGGCAAGATGCTGCGGCATTCCGCCGATGACGGTCCCCTCGCAAAAATGATTGTTCTCGCCGACGATGGTCCCTTCCTTGATGCTGACACGGGATTCGAGAATGCACCCGTCACCGATCTCGACGCCTTTCTCAATGACACAAAAGGGACCGACGACGACCCCGTGACCGATTTTCGCCTTGGGGCTGACGGAAGAAAGCGGATGAATTTGCACGTCCTTGCCTCTCATCTTTGATATTAATGCCTGTTTTCGATTCTTACATCTGGGACTGACACACCTATTGCCTGATCGTACTCCATCTTGGGGTACGGCACGTAGGATATAATATTTTTGTCGTTGAGAAAAGAGCGATTTATAATTTTTTTATGAAGACAGACTGTTTTTGTGCATTTTTTCGCAAAAGCGCTAATCCCCCGTTGGCGATTGCCGCGTCCGGCAAAGAGACCTTGAGTTTTTTCGGTTTTTATGGATAATAATGCTTTGGTCGATAGTGGCCCAAAATCAAAGCATGGAACATCGAGTGTTTTACCCTGATTTTGTGGTGAGTGAGAATAAAAGGAGTTTTTATCGTGTTTGTCGCCGCTTCCAGTCGCTGCTTTCCCAATCTGCCGGTTAAGGATTCGCTGAACAAGCTCGCGGATTTGGAATACACCGCCGCCGAACTGGTCGTCGGCAAAAACGCGGAATCCCATTTGGTTCTCCCCGAATCGCAGGAGGAGTTCGACGATATCGTGCTGTTTTGCCGCATGTCGCGGAAAATCATGCCCGTCGCCATTTATTTCGACTATGAGCCGGAAGATCCGCAGTTCATCAACAGCTTTGAACGCTGTTCCCACATGGCTAAAATTGCCAAAATTGTGCAAATTACGGTCAAGTCGTCGGAAACGGGAACGCCATTTAATGCCGAAGTTGAGAGATTGCGTAAATTGGTTCAAATATGCAATTTACACGGACTTGTCATCGGCGTTGCGACGGAAACGGGCCGCATGAGCGAAGACCCGGATTCCCTGAAAAGCCTGTGCAAAAGCGTTCGCGATCTTTCGATCACGCTGGACCCGAGTCATTACATCTTCGGTCACTCGAAGCCTCGGGAATACGATCATCTTTTCGAGTACGTCAGCCACGTCCGACTCCGCGACACGACCAAAAACAAGATGCAAGTGCAGATCGGGCAAGGCATTCAGGAATACAACAAGCTGGTGATCCAGCTCAACAAGGTCAATTACCGCCGCGCGTTGTGCGTCGATCTCGCCCCGCTGCCCGGCCTCGACCAAGACGCGGAAATGCGAAAAATGCGTCTTCTGCTTGAAAGTCTGCTGTAAATATCTGTCCGGCAATCTCCGGTTCAGGCATTCGCGTCATGGGATTTCTGCATGGCCCGCGCGATGACGCTGACAATGATCAGTTGTAACGCGTGATAAAGCATCAGCGGCAACAGGATGACGCCGAGCGATGCGCTGCCGCGGAAGAGCACCTTTGACATGGCCGTGCCGTGCATGAGCGATTTTTTCGACCCGCAGAACAGGGCCGCGATGCGGTCTTCACGATTGAATTTCAGCACGCGGACGGTCAGCGACATGAGTCCGTACACGGTGAAAAAGAGCAAAACCATCAGCAGGCAAAGCATGCCGAGCCGAAAGGCCGTGTATCCCGCGAACACGTTCAGGGCGAAGGAATCGCAAAACGACGTGTGAATGATCAGAAGAACGATCAACTGGTCGAAGCGGCTGATCGTTTTCCGGTGCCGGGCGACCCACGCGCCGAATCGCGTCGGGTTGAAGAGCATCCCGAGTGCGATCGGCAGCACGACGATGAAGCACAGGTCGACGATCGCGCCGAGCAGGCTGAAATCGGCGGTTTCGACGGAAAGGAACAGGCTCATCCAAACCGGCGTGATGAAAATGCCGAGCAGGCTGGAAAGACTGGCGTTGAAAACCGCCGCCGGGATGTTGCCGCGGGCCAGTGAAACCATGACGACCGACGAGGACACCGTCGAGGGGAGCGCCGCCAGATAAAACGTGCCGAGCCACAATTCGCGGTCGCTTTCGCCGCCGAAAAGCGAGTACGCGGCCAGCACGATCAGCGGAAAAACGACGAAGGTGCTGAACTGGATGACGACGTGCAGCCGGAAATTGCCGAGATGCGTGGCCAGCTTCGCGCGGCTCAATCCGACGCCGTAAAAGAAGAACACGACAGAAATTCCGTAATGGGCCGCCGTCTTCAGCGAAAGCAAACCTTCGCGGGAACCCGGCCCGGGAACGAGCCAGGCCAGCAAAATCGCGACGCCGATGGCGACGATAAAACCGTCGATGCCGATCATCGCCGGAAATTCGCGAAGCTTATGAAGGGCTTTCCGGATGCCGGGAGTGACGCCACTGTTCATATTTTTTTCTCACGCATCCGACGGACCGGTTTTTTTTGCGACGGCCTTGACCATGTCGCGGAGTCGGGCCAGATCAAGCTTGCCCGTTGCCAAAAGCGGGATTTCGTCCACCTTGTGATAATTCAGCGGCGAGGGAACCCAGATGTTCGGGCAGCCGGTCGCGAGCATCTCGCGGCAGAGCACGTCCGGCTCGACGGGCAGTTCCGTGTACAGCACGATGATGCGTTCGCCTTTCTTTTCGTCGGGCAGGGCCGCGACGGCGAGCGTCACCTTGCCGTCATCGTCTTCGCGCAATTCCCCTTCGTGTTTTTGCACCAGTTTCAGGAGCGTTTCCTCGATCATGATGTGCGGCACCATTTCGCCGCCGATCTTGGAGATGCGGCTCTCGCGGCCGGTGATGAAAATGAAGCCGTCCTTGTCGATTCGGGCGATGTCGCCTGTGACGTACCAGCCGTCGCGTATCGCCTTGGCCGTCAGTTCCGGCTCCTTGTAATAGCCGCTCATGACCGACGCGCCCTTGACGAGGAGCATGCCCGGCGTATCGGGCGGCAGCTCGCGCCAGGTTTCGGGGTCGACGATTTTCGTCGCCAGGTAGGGCAGCGGTCGCCCGATCGACCCTTCGCGATAGCAGGGCTGGTAATCGTCATGCTGCCGCACGGGCGGAATGTTCGTGCCGACCACGGGCGAGAGTTCCGTTGTGCCGTAACCTTCGACGGGCCGGACGCCGTATTTCGCCTGCCAGGCGTCGGCCAGGTCGACGGGCATTTTCTCCGCGCCGAGAATGACGGTGTGCAGTCTTTCGAAGTCCTCCCGCGGACATTTGCGCAAATAAGTCCGCGTAAAGGTCGCCGTGGCCACGAAGAGGTCGCAGTCGTATTTCCGCGACAGTTCGCCGATGGTCTTCGGTTCGAGCGGCGTGAAATGATAGACCGAACGCACGGAGAGGAGCATGGGAACCCAGATTTCGATGGTGAAACCGAAGGCGTGAAAAAACGGCAGCACGGCCAGCAGGCGGTCGGCGGACGAAAACTTGATGATGCTGCGGAAACCGTCGATATTTTCCGAAACGGCGCGGTTGCTGAGCATGGCCCCTTTCGGCTTGCCGGTCGAGCCGCTCGTGTAAATGATCGTCAGGATGTCGTCGGCCTTCAGTTTGTGAAGCCCGAACATGCGTTCGAGCAGCCAGGCCGGGGCGACGAAAGCCTGCAACACGGCTGCGATCTTGTCCCAAAGCGTCACCTTTTTGACGACGTCTTCGATGCAGACGACGTCTGCGTCGAGATCGAATTTGAGTTTTTCGAGCACCTTGCGGCTGGTCAACACGTGCTTGACGTCGCCCTGTTTGAGGCAGTAGTTCAGCAGGTCGGAGTTGAACGTGTAGTTCAGGTTGATCGTCGTGCGGCAGTCGAGGGCCAGCGCCGCGTTGATCATCACGCCGCCGACCGAAGGCGGGGTCAGCACGGCGACGTTCTTTTCGCGCTTGCCCAGCACTTCGCGTCGCAAGATGCGGCGAGCGACGAGCGTCTTGACGAAAAAGTCGCGCGGGATTGATTTCGCGCCGGTCGAATCGACGAACTGCTCGAATTTTGCGAACAGCTCTTTCTTGTACTGCCGGATCATTTGGCGCGGCGGGATGAATTTTCGTCCCTGTTCTCGCATGGCGGCTTCGGCGCCCATTTCGTCGATGATGTGTTTCAGTTCGTGCGTGGGCGTGTCGGCCGGGACGGGTTTGCCGTATTGAATGAGTACGCGGTGTCGCAGCGGGCGGGGCCAACTGAAAATTTTGCGTTTTCTGTCGGCGTAGCTCGTGATGCTGCCGAACAGTCCGCCGATGAACACGGGGACGATCGGCACGTTTTCGTTCCCCTTGAGGAACGAGGTGTAGCCAAGTTCAAACTCGCGAATCTGCCCGGTGCGGGTCAGTCCGCCTTCGGGAAAAATGCAGACGATGTCGCCTTCCGCGAGGGACTTGCGGGCCTGCTTGATGGCCTCGACGACCGATTTTTTACCCGGCACGATGCGCAGCACGCGGGTTTTCCGGGCGACGTAATTCGGCAGCCATCCGCGAATGTAATCGTTGTGCGCGAAAAAGCGGACCGGTCGCGAACTGAAGGCGTAGATGATCGGGCCGTCGATGAAGGAAACGTGGTTGGCGACCATGAGGACGCCGCCTTCCTGCGGGATGTTTTCCTCGCCGCGCACTTCGACGCGGTAAAAATAGCGGAACACGAAACGCACGAAAAACACGATCCCCGGAAACAGCAGCGCCCGCATCATGATGACGAATGCGACCAGCACCAAAAGGCCGACGGAAAGCCATATCCAAAGACTGGCCGTCGCGCGGGTCGATTCAAAAAGCCCGAAAAAGGAAGCCAGCGCGAAGTTCAACCCGGAAAAAGCGAGCATGAAACTGAACGAGAAAAAATTGTAGGCGGCGATGATGCGCCCGCGTTTCTCCCTGGGGCTTTCCTTTTGCAGGTAGGCGGACAAGGGCACGTCATACAGCCCCGCGGCAAGCCCGATCATCATCAGGCCGAAAGCGCCGAAGATATAGCTGCCCGAAGTCATCGTCCCCATGTTTGGGGCGACGGTTTCAGGCATGGCCGGCGTAAAACCGAGCATGACGGCGAAAATGCCGATCCCGAGCGCCCCGATGGGAACGATCCCCAGTTCGATGCGTCCCTTCGAAAGCCAACCGGCGAGAATGGCGCCGCCCGCGATGCCCAGCGAGAGAATGGCGACCAGCGGCGTGACATGTTCCTGCGGAACCTTCAGGAAATCGCAGGCGTATTTGTCGATGTTCGTCTGTGAAAGAGCGGCCAATCCCCAAAAAAACGAACTCGCGATGGCGACCCAAAACAGCGAACGATAGGAAATGAGCAGCTTTATGTTCTGGAAACTTTCCTTGAATATGTTGACCGGAAATTTGACGTCCGGGGCCGTCGGCTTCAATTTCGGAATGAAAAAGCTGGCGATGAACCCGATCAGAGCGACGCCGACCAGGACGGCCATCGACAGGAACCAGTTGGCCGCGCCGGGTTCACCGATGATGATGTCGCGGCTGCTGTCGCCGAAAAGCGTCGTCCAGGCGAAAAGATAACCGCCGAGAACCTGCCCCGTAACGATGGCGATCATCGTCAGCATGGAAAGAATTCCATTGGCGTAGGAAATCTGGTTTTGCGGCACCAGGTCGGGAATGACGCCGTATTTCGACGGGCTGAAAAACGCCGATTGGGCCCCGAGCAGGAAGAGCAGGGCGAGCAAAATCGCAATCCGGACAGTCGGACCGACCCCGGGAGGGAGAAAACAAATGACCAGGACCGCGATGCCGAGCAGCACCATTTCAACGAACTTGCACCAGATCATGACGCTGCGGCGACTGTACCTGTCGGTCGCATAACCGGCGATGGCGACAAAGAGAATGAACGGAACGACGAGAAACACCGCGCCAAGATTGCGGATCAGGTCTTTGCCGCCTTCCGTGGTCATGTAATGCTTGCCGATCGGGATGATGAGCCAGCGGAAGACGTTGTCGTTCATCGCGACGGTGAACTGGGTCACGAGCAGGGCGATAAAACCCGGCGTCCAACAGGAGGTTTTCGCCGTCGAGGGGACATACGCCTCTTCTTCTCCGGCATGGCCGTATCGCGTGTCGTTCCCATTCTGTTCCTTTTGCACTGTGCCGTCCCTTCCGATGGCCGTTGCCATTCAATGAATGATTCGAGAAATCAAGGTAGGGCGGTCTCGCCGAGACCGCCGCGGTGTGGCCAAAATGTAATTCCATTTTTAAAGATGGACAAAGACCTACTACAAAGTTATTGAAATCAAGTTCGTTTGTTTTGGCGAAATACAGGACTTGTCCCGTAAGAGCCAGTATTATTGTTGCCCCGTAGGGGCAAAATATTGGTAGATTGCGTGCCTCCCCCTCCCATTTTCTGCAACCCCGCAGGGGTTTGGACATATACGCGAAATATCATTATTGTGCAACCCTTTCAGGGTTGATGGTTATTGTGTTGGGACATCGTTTTCTACCAATATTTGACCCCTACGGGGTCACTTCAGTACAAGACAAAACATGTTGGAACTTATTTCATTAACTTTGTACCACCTTGATTTTTGTTTGTCATTTTCCGATAAAAGCCTATCTTCAAGTATAGTTTGTTTCGGAATAAAGTAACTTTTGCTTTATTCAAAATGACATTATTCACTATTTTGTCAAATTGATAACTGAATTGCAAGAGGCTGCCCCGTAAAAACTGTGCATTTTATCGAAAAAAACAAAAATATTCACCATCTTATTCCCGTGGTGGAGCCGAAATTGCGTGAAATTGTTGCGTTTCCCGGGAATTTCCCGATTGGCTGCCAATCCAAGCGCATCCGTTGCAGGAGTTCGCCCCCGGAATATAATGGAATGTTCGTCGCGACCGTCCGCGAAAATTCGCCCGCCCTGTCCCTTTGATGATTGATTTTTGACGATGAGTTACTATCACGCCGCCAGTGCCCCGGACTACATCCCGCAACACCTTCTCCGCGAACTCCAGTGGGCGCGTTTCGAGGCCGTTTTGCGCTACACTTACGAAAACGTCTCCTGGTATCGCGACCGGATGAAAAAAATGGGCGTTTCCCCGTCCGACGTCCGGAGTTTCGACGACATGCACAAATTGCCCTTCATCGTCAAGACGGATTTGCGGGACACCTATCCGTTCGGGCTGTTCGCCAGTCCGCTGGAAAAGGTCGTGCGATTTCACGCCTCCAGCGGCACAACGGGCAAGCCGATCGTCGTCGCTTATACGCAGGGCGACATCGACGTCTGGACCGAAGTCGTCAAGCGGGCCCTGCTCTGCTACGGCGTTCACGAAGGCGACATCCTGCAAAACGCCTACGGTTACGGGCTGTTCACCGGCGGGCTCGGGCTGCATTACGGCGGCGAATCGCTCGGCGTGACCGTCATCCCCATGTCGGGCGGCAACACCGAGCGGCAGGTCATGCTGATGCGCGACTTCGGCGTGACCGCGTTTTCCGGGACGCCGAGCTACTTCCTGCACATTTTGGACAAGGCCGCGGACATGGGCGTCGATCTGAAGACGCTGCCCATCCGGATCGGCATTTTCGGGGCCGAACCCTGGACGCAGGCCATGCGAAACCGCATTGAGGAAGGGGCCGGCATCCGCGCGTTCGACATTTACGGCCTGACCGAAATCACCGGTCCCGGCGTGGCCGCCGAATGCACCAGCCAGACGGGGGCCCACATTTTCGAGGATCATTTTTACCCGGAAATCATCGACCCGGACACGCTCGAACCGCTCCCCGACGGGCGCGAAGGCGAGCTGGTCTTTACGACGCTTTCCAAACGGGGCATGCCGCTGCTGCGATACCGGACCCGCGACATCACGAGCCTGGTCACCGAACCCTGTCCCTGCGGCCGCACGATTCGCCGCATGGCGCGCATCAGCCACCGCTCCGACGATATGTTCATCATCCGCGGCGTCAACGTGTTCCCGGGCCAGATCGAATCGGCGCTCCTTTCCGTCGAGGGAACCGTCCCGCACTACCAGATCATTCTCACCCGCGACCAGGGGCTCGACCAGGTCGAAGT
>JAVBQX010000015.1:0-16492 GCA_031548645.1 Thermoguttaceae bacterium | reverse complement strand
ACGATTCCCAAACCGAAAAATCAAGGACCGTACAATACGCTTTCCCTTCCCGGCGTGGAGCAATGCTGCCGCGAATCCGTCTGGATCACGCAGGCCGACCTGCTCGGCGACGAGGAAAAAGGACGGCAAATCGCTCGGGCCATTGAAAAAATCGTCGACAACGCCATTGAACTGCGAACACTTGTCAAGTAAAATATATTGCGAATGCTTACAACCCCATCCCCAAACCCCATGAACAAATATGAAATATTCACTCCATGCGATTTTTGTTTGTGCAGCTTGTGTTGCTTTTTTTGCGACGCCCTCCGAAGCCCAGCAAAATGTTTCCGAGCCCTTTCCGAAACGGGTTAGCACTTCAGAGTTCGTCATCTTTCCCTGGGGACGCATGCCGGTTTGGGAAATCGAAAACGGTCCATGGGGCGATTTCACCGACGCGGATGACATGATGAAGGACCTGTACGACTGCGGTTACAACACGACAGGTTTCGTTCCCGCAAAGTACGTTCCGCATGCGGTCAAGCACAACCTGAAGGTGATCGTCCATGATTGGCCCAATATTTATGGCAACATTGATGTTACCCAGGAAAAAGCGGACGAACTCATGGAAAAGGTGTTCTGCGAGATCACCGATCCCAAGCTGCGCGAGGCGGTATATGCCATGTGGATCATTGACGAACCTCATGCCGGCTTGTTCCCACTTTTGGATCGTTGGTCCAAAGCCGTTCGAAAGGCGGCCCCTTCGGTCATACCTTATATCAATCTTTTCCCAGACTACGCCGGGCCGGAAACGTTGGGATCGAAAGACTATGAAAGCCATATCGACGCTTTTGTCGAAACTTGTTCGCCGCCGTACATTTCCTACGATAATTACTCGCTCTTCACCGGCGGCAAATTGGACGAAGACCGATTTTTCTCGAACCTCGAAACGACACGCAAGGCGTCATTGAAACACGGGATTCCGTTCTGGAATGTCGTGCTGGGAAACACGCATTTCCACTATGCCGAGCCGTCGGACGTCACGCTGAGAATCCAGGCGTACGCCACGTTGGCTTACGGCGGCAAGGGAATCGGGTATTTCACGCACTATTCGCCTCCAATCGGCGATTACCGCCTCGGCCCCATCGACCAGTACGGCCACCGCACGAAGACCTGGGATCACATGAGACAAGTCAACCTGCAAATCCACGCCATTGCCCCCGTTTACTGCAAACTGAAAAGCGTGAATGTGTTTCATACCGGGCATGTCCCGCGAAACGCGCAAGGAGGAATCGAATCCTCCGTTCACCTCTCAAAGATTGAAGGCGGAACATATGTTGTCGGCGAATTTGTCGACCCCGAGGGCAATCCCTTTGTGATGGTCGTCAACAAGAATATGCAATCATCCGCTCTGATCAACATCAAGTTCAAAAAGGAGGGGACGGTGAAAATGGTCAGTCCATACGCTCCCGGAATCATCCCGTTCGGTGGCGAGCAGCACTGGCTTGCCCCGGGAGCCGGAATTCTGCTGACCTTGGAGCCCCGCGAACCTTAAAACTATTTTCCTCCCCCCACATGAGAATCGATAGCCTCAAACACCAAACATCTGCTATAATAACATCGCGACATCTTGCCATCCCAGGAATGAATTATTGACGTAACTCATTCCCTGAGAACATTTTGTTCGATTTTTTCAACACCTCAGGGAAAGAACCCCTTCTTTCCCTGAGGGCGAAATGTTTGTCGAAAATAATGTTTTTCTTGGGAAAAACCGGTCTTTGAATTGTCTGTATGATAAACGGCAATTTCTTTTCAAAACAATCTGGAAAAATCACCATGAAATCTCCTTTCGGCAAAATGATCATTGGGCTTCTGACTTTCCTGTGTCTGGGATCACAACTTTGGGGGCAGGAAATCACCGTTGCGGAGCAGCAGCATCTGGAAGACGTCGCCAAACAAAGGAAATTCGTTGAGGATGACGGTAATATTCCAACGGTCGTGACGGGAAAAGCCGTACTTCCCGATGGTTCACCGGCCGTCGGTTTTAAAATCGGAGGCTGGAGTCGTTGCCTGACTCATGCCAATTACGGGTTCGACGATTTTGCGACAACGACGGATCAGGATGGTCGTTTTACCCTTGATGTTTACAGACCGTTTGCTTATTGGGTGTCCATCACCGATCCTGACGATGTTTATGTCGCTTTCGACCGGCACTTCGAATTAACGGAACAGCCGGAAACCGATACGATTTGCTTTCAACTCCAAAAAGGCATTTCCGTTGAAGGAACGGTTCTTGATCAAGACAATAACGAGCCGATCGCCGGACTTTCCGTGTGGCTGATTCACAAGCCTGTTTTTACTTCCGTCAAGGAATTCGGCGGTTTGGAAAACATGTTCGAGCATGAAAAAACGCAACAATGTGCCCGGGAAGTCAAAACCGATTCGGAAGGAAAATTTCGCTTCACCTGTTTGCCGCTTGAGTATATGATTTCGCTCAACCGTTTTTTTGGGGCGTATCGTCCCGTACCGCAAGGGGGGGAACTTGATCTTTATGCCCGATTCATTCATTTAACAAACGGACCGCTGCATGTGGAATTCAGGATTCCATCACCCTGGTTCGGGCAAGTTCTTCAAAAAGACGGGACTCCGGCGTCGTTTTATCCGATTGAAGTGGCGGCCGTTGATTGTGGTTTTCATTGCATCACGGACAAAAACGGCCAATTCATGGTTTACAAACCGCTTAAAATGGAACGTATCACTGTCGATACCCCGACTCAAAATCAATGGTTTTTCAAAAAGTACGACGAAGAGATACTTCCAAATCATTCCACTTTTCATCTGAATACGCCGATTTCAGCAAGTGGGAAATTTGTCAGAAAATCGACGGGAAAACCGCTTGCCAATTTCAAATTTGCATGTCAGCCTCGTCCCTACTATATGGACATGGTCATGACGGACGAAAATGGAAAATTTGAAGTTCCAAATCTCTTCCTTGGTTGTGAAACGACTCTCCGGTTCAGCAACCCTCTTGACCCGAACGGTTGCAGTACCGATGATAAAATCTTGACGTTCATTGCGGAAACGCCCGATACCACTGTTGATTTGGGTGTGATCGAACTGGAGGAATCCGAATTTCTCGATCCGAACATGATGGAAAAATTCATCGGGCAACATTTGGAAATCGAAGGAATCACTCTTGACGACCATGCTTTCGATTGGAAGAAATACAAAGGAAAAGTCGTTTTGGTCGACTTTTGGGCGACATGGTGCGGCCCCTGCCTGCTGGAAATACCAAACTTGAAAGCGATGTATGAAAAATATCATGATCATGGATTTGACATCGTTGGCATCAGCATTGACGTGGACTTGGATTCACTCAAACGGGGCATGGAACGATTTCAATTCCCGTGGACCATCCTTGCGGATAAGAAACGCGATATCGCCGGTCAGGAATCCATGTATGACCGATTCAAAATTCGGAGTATCCCGCGTTGTTTCCTGATCGACCGTGACGGCAAGGTGATTTCCGTGGAAGCCCGCGGTGAAAAACTCGAAGCCGAACTGGAGAAGCTGTTCGGCAAGTGACGTTGGCGGAAACAGCTACAATTACGAAAAATTCTCGAAGGCAGTAAAAAACCAACCATGTGGCAGAACATCATCGGACATGACCGCGTCGCGGAACAGTTTCGTCGGGCGGCGACGCGGGGGCGGCTGGCGGGCAGTTTTCTATTCGTCGGACCGGGCGGCGTCGGGAAGCGGACCTTTGCGACGGCGACGGCCAAATCGCTGCTGTGCCAAAACCGTTCGCCGCGGGAATTCGACGCCTGCGGAACCTGCGCCGCCTGTCACCAGGTCGACGCGGGCAATCACCCCGACGTGTATTACGTGGCCAAGCCGGAAGACAAATCGGAACTGCCGCTCGAACTGCTCATCGGTGGCAAGGAGCAGCGGGGACGCAGCGGCGTGTGTTTCGAAATTTCCCGCAAGCCCTACGCGGGCGGTTACAAAATCGCGATCATTGACGACGCCGACACGCTCAACGCCGAGGGGGCCAACGCGCTGCTCAAGACGCTCGAAGAACCGCCGCCGCACGCGATTCTCATTTTGATCGGCACGAGCGCGGCGAAACAACTGCCGACCATCCGGTCGCGCTGCAAGGTGATCCGGTTTTTCCCGCTCACCGCACACGAGCTGGCGCAACTGCTCGAAACGCAAAACGTGGCCGAAACGCCGGAACGGGCCCTGCGGTTGGCGCAGAGTTCGGACGGCGGGCTGGATTCGGCCCGGGCGTTTTGCGACGATTCGATCGACGAAATACGCGACGCGTTTTTTCGCGAATTGGCCCGCGGCGTGCCGCAATCGGTGCCCTTCGCGATCCGGCTCAACGAATTCGTCGATGCGGCGGGTAAGGAAGCGATTTTGCGACGCAAGCGGTTGCGGCTCCTGCTGATGATGGCGCTCGATTTTTACAAAAACCTCGGACGGATGTCCGGCGGCGTCGATCCGAAACAACTCAGCAACCGCGACCTGCTGCCCTATCTTCAAACGGCGGTCACGGCCTATCACGGCGACGTGTCCCGAGTCAACCGCGCGGCCGAACGCACGCATGACGCGCTCGAACAGATCGACCGAAACGCCCAACTGCCTTATATCATCGACGCCTGGCTGCACGATCTGACCGGCGGAAGTTGAGATTTCGCAACTTTCAACCTGTATAGGAACAATTGCCGGAATGAAGGCGGAATGCCGAAACCGGTCGAATACAATACGCTCACCGAACTGGCCGCCGAGTGAACGCAAATATTTTTCGACCGATGGATTTTATCGCAATTTTGCTTTTACAGTTTGAGCAAGGAATCACCGAACAAACGGTGAAGACCGGCCGAAATCCATTCGGGCAGACTCTCTTTATAAATCGCTTCCCGATTGAAATCGCATCCAAAAACTTGTGGAAAATTGATTTCTTTCAGCTTTTTTCCACTCTCTTAACGGGGAAGCAGAAATAATTGTAGTCCGTGTGGTATAATACTTTGACCACATTGGAAGGAGAGAACCATGAACATAACAAGAAAAATCCTGATCGTCGGCGGCGTGGCGGGCGGCGCATCCGCGGCGGCACGGCTTCGCAGGCTTGACGAACAGGCCGAAATCATTTTGCTGGAACGCGGCAACGAAATCTCGTATGCGAACTGCGGATTGCCGTATTACATCGGCGGCGAGATCACGGAAAAGTCGGCTCTGTTGCTTCAAACGCCCGAAGCGTTCCGCAAGCGTTACAACGTCGACGTGCGGGTCGGGCATGAAGCGGTGAGCATCAACGCCGCGGAAAAATCGGTGACCGTCAAAAACCTGCAATCCGGCGAAGAGTACATTGAGCGTTACGACAAGCTGATTCTTTCGCCCGGCGCGGAACCGATTCGCCCAGTCGGTTTTGAATCGGCACGAATTTTCACGCTGCGAAACGTGCCTGATACGTTCCGCATTCGCGAGTTCATTGACATGCACAAACCGCAAAACGCCGTCGTCATCGGCGGCGGATACATCGGTCTGGAAATGGCGGAAAACCTTCACCGCGCCGGATTGAATGTCACCATCGTGCAGCGATCCGAGCATGTGTTGTCGCCGCTCGACTTCGACATGGCGTGCGACGTACACCGGCACATCGAAAGCAAGGGTGTGCGACTTTTGCTCAACAGCGACGTGCAAAGCGTCGTGGAAAAAGAGGAGCAGTTGCAGGTCGCGCTCAAAGATGGCGGGCAATTTTCCGCTGACATGATGATTCTTTCCGTCGGCGTTTTTCCCGACGGTGATCTCGCGAAACGTGCCGGTTTGCAGGTCAATCCGCGCGGTGCGATTGTCGTTTCGGAGAACATGCGGACTTCGAACGCCGATATTTACGCCGTCGGTGACGCGGTGGAAATCGTCGATTTCATGACGAAGCATAAAGGGTTCATTCCGCTCGCCGGGCCCGCGAACAAACAGGGCCGCATCGCGGCGGATCACATTTGCGGCATCGACTCGAAATACACCGGTACGCAAGGCTCCGCAATTTTACGTGTGTTCGACATGACGGTCGCGACGACGGGCCTCAACGAACGTGCGGCAAAAGACGCCGGAATCGATTACGAAAAATCGTTCACGTGGTCGGCGAGTCACGCCGGTTATTATCCCGGGGCCGTCAACATGGCGATAAAAACGCTGTTCGAAAAAACGACGGGAAAAATTCTCGGCGTCCAAATCACCGGCTATGAAGGCGTCGACAAACGGTGCGACGTCATGGCGACGGCGATCCGCGCGGGGATGAACGTAACGGACTTGACCCGGTTGGAACTCTGTTACGCGCCGCCGTATTCTTCGGCCAAAGACCCGGTCAACATGGTCGGATTCGCGGCGGAAAACATGCTGACCGGCAAGGTCGCGTCCGTGCATTGGCATGACATCGAATCGTTGCGTAAAGATGGCAACATCGTTTTCATTGACGTGCGAACGAAATTGGAATATGACAACGGGCATATCGACGGGTTCATCAATATTCCGCTCGACGACCTGCGGGGACGACTCGGTGAAATCGATAAAACCAAGCGAATTTGCGTGACGTGCCAGATCGGCGTGCGTGGTTACGCCGCGGCTCGCATTTTGACGCAAAACGGATTCGATGCGTTCAATTTGAACGGCGGTTATCGGCTTTACCATTCGATCTTCGGACCGAAAACACCGGTGACAATACCCACGAAAGCAAAAACCATGGAAACGAAATCCTCAGGACAAACGTTGAAAATTGATGCGTGCGGCCTTCAATGTCCGGGGCCGATCATGAAACTTTCCTCCGCGGTCAACGAGGCGAAAGACGGTGACGTGATCGAAATCTCGACGACCGATCCGGCGTTTGCCAGCGACATCGAAGGCTTTTGCCGTCGCACGGGCAACAAGTTGCTGGAAACGACTTCGCAAAAGGGAACGCTCATCGCAAAGATTCAAAAAGGGACAGGGCCGCTTGAAACGCAAAACGATTCCAACTTGCACGGCAAGAATTTCATCCTTTTTTCCGGTGATCTCGACAAGGCGATCGCCGCGTTCATCATGGCCAACGCTTCGGCGGCACTCGGACGCAAGACAAGCATTTTCTTCACGTTTTGGGGGCTGAACCTGCTTCGCAAGCCGGAAAAAATCTCCGTACCGAAAGATTTTTTCGCGAAAATGTTCGGCTGGATGATGCCGCGAGGTTCGACCCGGTTGCCGCTTTCAAAAATGAACATGGGCGGACTGGGCGCGAAAATGATTCGTGCCATCATGAAGAAAAAAAATATCGCATCGCTGGAGGAACTGATCAAATCGGCACAGTCACAAGGCGTCGAACTGATCGCCTGCACCATGAGCATGGACGTGATGGGGATCAAACAGGAGGAATTGATCGACGGTGTCAAACCCGGTGGCGCCGCGGCCATGCTCGCCCATGCGGAAGAATCCGATATGTCACTGTTTATCTGAATGAATAACGAAATCGTGTCAATACGTGGAAAAAGCAAAATGGAACTTGTGCGATTTTGCTGTGTTTGTTTTTTGGAGAATGCCAAATAATTTCAAATGCTCACCTATGAACTATACCCAAAGCGGCGAGAAAATGCGCTTTCGTTACTTGTACTGCTGGAAGTAAATTGAGAAATTCGTATCCGTTTACGGCCATTGAGCCAGTACGGTTGAAAAGGATAAAAACGGGGAAGCGTCAATTGCGAATGAGCGACGGAGGGTTGTGGCCACGAAGAGACGATTCGAGTCAGGAATTCGGGAACGACATGACGTTCGTTGCCTGTTGTTCGCATGAGGCCAGGACGCTCCAGAATCGTTCCAGCCAGCGGTTGCCCCGGTCGATGCGAGTTCCTTGCGTCATCTGCATCCCTGCGGGAAACGAAAAATCACCCGAAAACCTGCCATCCCAAAAGCGAAACGGGAATGCCACCGTTGGCGGAATGCAATTCCAGCGTCAATGCCGAGGTGCGGACCGGTTCGTCCAGTCGGATTTCACAACGCGAATGGTGATTGTCCGACGTTTCGTAAACGACGCGTCCCTGATCGTCGGCGATGCGGAATCGTTGAACGCAAAACGGAACGACATCCTCCGGATGACCGTAAAGACAGGATTCCATCGGGTGATCGAAGTCGGTGTCGAACCACAGGACGATGCGGCGGATCGTTTGCGGGGAATCCCATTTCGCCTCCAGTTTCGGCGCCTCGTCCGAAACGGAAGCGATCCACGCATTGGCGGAATCGGCGGCCGGTCGATAAATCCCGCGACGCATCTGCTCCACGCCGAATCCGCCAAGCGGCGGCGAGAAGCGGCAGGCGATATTCTTGCCCGCCGGGCGGCGTCCCGGCGTGTACATGGGAATCTCTTCGATGCCGTATTGATCGTTTCGCGATTGAGTTCCCCGATGAAAAACCGACAGGATGCCAGTCATTCGGAATTCGGACTGCGGAACCGATACGCCGGGATTCTTTTTTAAAATCACGAGACCGTAACGCGGCGCGTCAAGTTCCAGTTCGAAATCGACCGTCACGGATTGCGTTCCCGCCTGGACGGGAATTCTCCGACTTACGAGCACAACATCGGGCGTGAAATTGCCCTTGCGCGAACTGACGCATAACTCAACCTCAAAATCCGTCGCTTTCGCGGCAAGCACCTCAAACGTCAATTGCGGAATCTTCCCTTGGACAAACGGCAAAAGCATCGCGCAGTTCATGTCGAGTCTGCGGCGCACGTCATCGGACGGGGGAAGTTCCTCCAGTCCCATCGTCGAGGACGGAACGATTTTCGCTTTGCCGAGCAAATCCGCCGACTGAACAAGCTGCTGTGTCGGGATGTATTGCCCCGTTTGTTGCAACATTTGCTGGAGCGTTTTGACATGCCCTTGCGCAAAAATTTCACGCGGCGTGAGACCGTGTTTCAGGCAAATCGTCGCCGCCAACGCCGCCGCCTGGGCGCAAAGCGTTCCGGTCGAAATGACCCGCGTCGACCCGAACGCGACATGGGAAACGCTGATCAGACGACCGCCGAAAAAGAGATTCGAAATGTTTCGGCTGTAAATCGAACGGTAAGGAATCGTGTAAACCCCCTTGCCGTGATACTGCGTACAACAGGGATATTGACTGTAAACCCCTTTGCCGGGGTGCAGGTCGATGGCCCAGCCGCCGTGCGCGATCGCATCCTCGAACGGAACCTGGCCGAGGACGTCCTGCTGTTTGAGGATGTAATCCCCTTCGAAACGACGGCTTTCCCGCTTGCCGGGAATGGTGCTGACCCATTCAAGCGTGAGATTGTCCACATTTTCGAACGTGCCGGAATTTTTGATGTAATCCCAAACGCCGTAAACGACTTTCCAGAGTTCCTCCTTGATTTTTTCGGAATCGAATACGCGGTCCAATTCGTCCCCCCATTCCAGCCACCAGAGCCGACAGCCGCTCGAATCGCGCTGAATTCTCTTGTAATGCGGCACGTGTTTCGGGATGTCCTTCAGCGCGAATGCCGGCGCGACGTATTTGACGGGGCGGCCCGCGTCTTTGCTGTAAAAATACATGGAATGCCCGAGCAGATTGCCGTAATCGGGCGGCATGATGAATTTTTCGCCGAATTCCTCCGCTGATTCGGCCCCCATTCGAAAAGCGGCCCCGGAAAGGAACCCCAAAATGCCGTCGCCCGACGTGTCACAGTAAAGCGGTGCGGAAAGTTCGTACCGGGTTGAATTTTGGCTGCAATAGGCCGACACTTTTCCGATACGGTCCGGGGCGTCCATGACGAGGTTGTCGACGGCGGTATTCAGCAGGAGCGTGATGTTCGGCTCGGCCCAAACTTTTTCCAGGAGCAGGGCGTCGAAGAAAATGGAGTTTCCCTCCTTGTTGCGAAAGAGGTTTTCGACGATGATTTCCTCGTGAACTCCTCCTTCGCGGGCCCAACGATTGTTGTTGCCCATGTGGGCGGTCGCGCCGAGAACCCAGAGCCGGATTTCACTGGACGCGTTGCCGCCGAGGACCGGGCGATCCTGCACCAGGATGACTTTCAATCCGGCCCTCGCGGCCGTAATCGCCGAACAGGTCCCCGCGACGCCGCCGCCGACGACGACATAATCGGCCGTCAATTTCACCACCGGATTGACCCTGGCGGCGCAGCCTTTGTCGGTCGGCGGCATTTCGTGATTCGTGACGTCAGCGGCGGAGTGTGCCGCTCCGGTCAGCGAGGCCGCAGAACTTCCCGGAGAAAGTCCCAATGCCGTGCAGGCCAAACCTGAAGACAACAGAAAAACACGCCGTTCGATTTTTTTTTCTGACATCGTTCGTCAACCTGTCGCTTGGTTTTGGTTGAAATGCAAATCGAAATGAGGGCACAATATTGTGATCATGCAGAATTCCCCCCATTTTATCCGTTGGATATCGGCGGGGCAAGTAAATATTCGTTCAAAACACTGAACTTTTTCTTCACACCGGAATGCCTCGAGATATGGTGGAACCTCTCGTCGCATGTCGAATTTTGAGCGTACGGTCTCGTGGTGGAGTCCCATGTGAAGTGAATGAAAAGTTAAGTGCTTTGGAATCAAATGACGGAAAGCCAAAACGTCGAATGGTCCGAAGTTCGTTCACTCTGTTCGGACGCGTGGGGCGAGGTTATCAGCAAATCGTATTGCATCGTTTCCCGACCGAAACCGGGTACGACACGCCTGAACATTCGTTTCGCGTCGCTTGATCACCCGGAACTTCCCGGCTTGACGGTGAATTTGTTCTACGAAGTTTACGATGGTTATCCCGCGGGTTCGGAAATGGTTCGAAGTGCCCAACAACGGTCGCTTTGGCTGAAAATCGACGAATTGATTTTGGACGGGACGAAAATTTCGGAACTTTTCAATACCGTGGCCGATCTGACGCCGGTCGAATACGGCGCCATCGCATCGGCTCGAAGTTACAGCAACGCCGATTTCTCTTCCGGCGTCATCGTCGCCAGCGAAATCTCGTCCGGCATCAAATAAAGATAATACGATTGTTTTCTGTCGGGGAATTACCGGAAGGCGTCGACGAAATGCTCGATCACAGGTTCTTCGCCATCCGGCCAAATGAGTGTCACGATGTCAAACCGGATGGCGAATCCTTGCCCGGCGTATTTTTTTTCACGATAATATCGTAGTCCCATTTGTTTGATTTTCTTTTGCTTTTTCTTATCGACGGCTTCGATCGGGTGACAGTATTCGGCAGAATGTCGTGTTTTCACTTCGATGAAGACGATGCTATTTTCGTTTTTTGCAACAATATCAATCTCGCCTTTCGAAAAACGTACATTGCGTGTCAGGATTTGATAACCACGCAACTTCAAAAATTGCGTCGCCCTATTCTCCCCTTTTTCACCAAACTTATCTTTTGCATGAAACTTTCGTGCCTTGCCGTCCCAAAAGCGGGAGAACAAATTCCAGATGGTGCAAAAGAATGAGTGAACTTTTTTCATTTGTAATTAACCACACTATTACCACAACTTACGGTTGAAATTCAAGATTCAAACTTGTCGCGCAAACAACATCTATACGTAATATAACGCTTTTAACTTTTTTATTCAATAAATCAATTCTTCCGGTCGATAAACCTGTTAAGGGCATTTTTGTCGAATTGCGGTGACCGCAGTTCGGCGGGATGCGTTGTTGTCTTATGACAGAATCACCAATGTTTTTTCCTGCGAGTGGTGACCGGAAAATCCGTTTTCCGGTGCGCCGGCGTTTAGGGATACGCCATTGGCGAGCGTAACATGGCTTTTCAACACGTTGCGACAATGCTTCGCACGCATACCGGTGTGTGGATGATATTTGTCCGTCTGTCTTGATCGCGCCACGACAATCAGCGAATTGACACGGCGAGACCGTCGCCACGATCGTATTTTGCGCAGGGATTGTGCGAGAGTGCGACCGGGAACGGTGAACGCGGTCCGGGCCAACGTAGGACGACCGGCGGCGTAACGTGGCCGTATGCCCTTCCCCCCCAAAAAAAGGAAACAATCGAACAAGGAATCATGGAGGATGACATGGTTGTAGCACAGTTGAGTGCCGAAGATGTGGCGAAGCTGTGGGAAGAGTTTGTCAAAGACCGTTCCAATCAGGAACTGCGAAATGTTTTGATCGAACAGTACATGCCGCTCGTGCAGTTTCACGGCGAACGGGTGTGTTCCCGCCTGCCGGACGAAGTCGAACTGGACGACCTGGTTTCCGCCGGAATTTTCGGCCTCATGGACGCGATTGACGCTTTCGACCTTTCGCGGGGCGTGAAATTCGAGACTTATTGCGTGCCGCGAATTCGCGGCGCCATGCTCGACGAACTGCGCAACATGGACTGGGTTCCGCGACTCGTGCGTTCGCGCACGAAAAAACTCTCCGAAGCGAGCAAGGAATTGAGCGACGAGCTGGGACGCCCTCCGACCCATGACGAATTGTCGAACCACATGGGGCTCAGCACCGGCGAACTGGACAAGATTCTTTTCGACGCCAATACGGCCAACATCGTCAGCTTGAACAAAAAGTGGTACGAAACCGACGGCTCGAAGGACATCAGCGAAATCGACATGATCGAAGACCAGAAAGGCGAAGACCCGACAGGTCGGATCCAGAAATCGGACATCATGCGGCTGGTCACGCGGGGCCTGAGCCGGAACGAACGGCTGATCATCATCCTTTATTATTACGAGGAACTGACCATGAAAGAGGTCGGCATGACGCTCGCGCTCAGCGAAAGCCGTGTCAGCCAGATGCACAGCAGCATCGTCGAACGCCTGCAGAAACAACTGCTCGAACGCCGTCCCGAATTTGCGTAGTAAGAAGGACCGTGAATCGTGAAAACCGCTTCATTCTTGCACAATTGTCGCTTCACGATTCAATATTAACGAACATCGCATTCTTTCGCCTTTTTATCGACACCATAATATTTGGGAAAAAACACGCAACCCGCCATGCAAACAGGCAGCCAGTTTCAGCGATTGGAGCAGATGGTCGGTGAAGCGGGACTCAGGCGTTTGCAGGAGTCTTTCGTCACCGTCGTCGGACTGGGGGCCGTCGGGAGTTATGCCGTCGAGGCGCTGGCCCGTTCCGGCGTCGGGCGATTGCGGCTGATCGACTACGACGATGTGCGTCCGAGCAACATCAATCGGCAATTGTACGCCCTTTGGCAGACTGTCGGCCGCAAAAAGTGCGAACTGGCCACCGAACGTGTCGCGGCGATCAACCCGAGTTGTCACGTCGAAACGCTCGACTTGTTCGTGCATGTCGACACGATGCCGCGCGTGCTGGGCCCGGCGAACGACGGGCGGAATCCCGATTTCGTCATCGACGCGATTGATTCGCTGAACCCCAAAATCGAACTGGTCGCGGCCCTGGTCGCCTCAAGCTTGCCCTTTCTTTCGAGCATGGGCGCCGCCCTGCGAACCGATCCGACGCTCGTGCGCATCGGCCCCTTGCGCGAAGTGACGCATTGCCCGCTGGCGGCGATTCTGCGAAAATATTTACGCCGCCGCGAGGTTTCGATCGACTTCGATTGTGTGTACTCTCCGGAACCGGTGCGCCGCCTGCGACGCGATGCCGTGCTGCCGCCGGAAATGTCGGAAGACAATTTTTATCCCCAGGGCCGGAAGCGGGCCTCCCTCGGCAGTCTCCCGACCCTGACGGGGATTTTCGGCCTGACCGCGGCCAATCACGTGCTCTTGCGGCTGCTGGAAATCTGACGGCTTCCGTTGGAAAGGGGGGAGACATCATGGATGCGCATGATGACGCCGGGCAACGTTTATCGCGACACCATTTCGTCGAACGGCCGGGCCAGTTGCCGAAATTGCCGGACAGGCATGGAATAGGTGCCCCAACGCGGCGAAATGAGTTTCGCTTCCGCCACGTAATCGGCGAAGCGAATCCCGATGAAAGCGTAAATCCGTCTGCGGAACACGAAGAGTTTTTCCGACGGCACGGGCGATTTGCTCCCGACCACGTGATAGGCGAACAGGAACATCCCCTGGAATCCCCGACCGAAAAGCGATTCCCAGGCGTCCATGCCGACCAGATCGTCGAACATCGACCATTGTTTCCAATAGGTGTGATTTTTTTGGCCGCCGGGAAAACGCCGCCCCTTGACGTCGACCAGCCAGGAAAGACCGCCGGGAACGGTCACGATGAAATCGAAATTTTTGATCGTCGTGCCGTCGGCGAGCAAACTTCGCCGATTTTCCTCCGAGGGAACGTAGGGCAATCGCAACGTGCGGAGATAGGCCTCGAATGCCGCCTCGTAATGATTGTTCCTGTCGGCCATGGGCACCTCCAACACCGAATTATCGACAAACACTCAGTTCAATTCGGACGCTTCGTCCCAGTGGTCGTACAATTGCCGCAGTTTCGCCCGCAGTTCGTCGAGTTCCTGCGTGATTTCGCGGACGCGTTGTCCGTCCCGCAGCGTTTCGGGCAAAAGGAGCATGGATTCGAGCGTTTCGGCCATGCTCTCCTGGTCGGCGATTTCCTGTTCGAGATCGGAAATCTTCCGGTAGGGAAACTTTCGCTTGCGTTTCGGTTTGTTTTCCCGCGGCTTGACGTGCGTTTCGACGAAGGGTTTTTCCGGCGACTCGTCACCGGTCGATTTGTGCGTCCCGTACATCGGGCGATCCGGGTCGAAATCCGCGTGCCGATTCTTGTTTTTGCCGCGGACGCCTGATTTGCCCGGCGGACTGTGAGCCGGCGACGCCTGCCGCGGTTGCGTTTGCACTGGCTGAGGTACTTGCGACGATGGTTTTGCCGTGTGCCTGTTTTGCGATTTGTTTGACGATGATTTGTTCGGTTGTTGCCTTACCGGTTTGGACGTTGTCGGCTGCGTCGCGGTTTGCGGCATTTTAACCGGCTCGGCGTTTTTGGCGAAAGGATCGGCGATCAATCCGCGCGAAACCATGTGGCGATAGGTCGTGTAATTGCCTTCGAGCTTTTTGAAGCGGCCGTCGGGCTGCATGATCAGCAGGTGGTCGGCCACGTGGTCGACGAAATAGCGGTCGTGGCTGATGAAAAGGACGGTGCCCTCGAAATCGCGGATCGCCTTTTCGAGCGCGGCCCGGGCCCAAAGGTCGAGGTGGTTCGTCGGTTCGTCGAGAATCAGCACGTTGGCCTCTTCCGCGGCGAGTTTCGCCAGCGCCGCGCGGCAGCGTTGCCCGCCGCTGAGACTGCCGACCGTCTGCAACTGCTGATCGCCCGTCAGTCCGAAGGCCCCGAGCAGTTTGCGGCGTTCGAGGTCTTCCATGATTTTGCGGTTTTTCGGGCGGATCGCGTCGACCACGAGCGTGTCGTCGGCGAGCACGTGCAACTGCTGGTCGAAGTACCCGATTTTGACGCCCTGCCCATGCACGGCCTGTCCCGCGTCGGGTTTCAACTGGTGCAACAGGCAGCGGATGAGCGTCGTTTTACCGCAACCGTTCGGCCCGATGACGGCCCAGCGTTCGCCGCGTTCGATCATGAAATCGGTCTCGCGAAAAAGCGGCGCCCCGCCGAAGCCCTTGGCCAGGTTTTCGGCCCGGAACACGATGTCGCCCGCCCGGGTCGGTTTCGGAAAGCTCATCGGCGGCGAATCGATTTTTCGCGGGGCCGCGACCGGTTCCTCTTCGAGCCGCTCAAGCTTTTTGCGGCGGTCTTCCGCCTGCGTCGCCTTTTGGCCGTAATGATGACGCCGGATGAAATCCTTCGCCTTTTCGACCTCTTCGACGTACTTTTCGTAGGTCCGCGTCTGAACGAGCAGGCGTTCCTCCTTCTGCATCGTGTAGGCGGAAAAGTTGCCGACGTATTCCTCAATCGTCCCGTGATACAGCTCATAGGTCCGGTTGGTCACGCGGTCGAGAAAATAGCGGTCGTGGCTGACGAGAATGACCGCCGCGTCGGTCCCGGCGAGAAAGGTTTCCAACCATTCCGTCGCGGCCAGGTCAAGGTGGTTCGAGGGTTCGTCGAGCAGCATGACGTCCGGTTCGGCCAGCAGCAGGCTCGCCAGACTGAGGCGGTTCAGCTCGCCGCCGCTCAGTTTTTCGACCGGGCGGTCGAATTCCTCGTCGACGAATCCGACGCCGTGCAAAATGCGTTCGATGCGATGGTCGAGATGATACGCGTCGCGGTGCATCAACTGCTCGTGTAAATGATCGTAACGCGCGGCCAGCCGGTCGTGATCCTGCGGGTCGGACGCGACGGCCATTTTTTGGGCGATTTCCTCCGCCTCGCGCTGCATGGCGATCAGCGGCGCGAGCGCGTGCCGGGCTTCCTCGATGACCGTCCGCCCCTGCGTGAGTTCGGGCCGCTGTTCGAGATACCCGATCGTCACGTCGTTCGGCTTTTCGATCTTGCCGCGCTCGTGTTCCTCGCGCCCCGCGATGATGTTCAACAGCGTCGTTTTGCCGCAACCGTTCGGGCCGACCAGGCCGATTTTGTGGCCGGGAAAAACCTGGAACGTCACATCGGCCAACACGGGCTGATCCGAGCCGAAATGTTTGCGAAGA
>JAVBQX010000276.1:0-2717 GCA_031548645.1 Thermoguttaceae bacterium | reverse complement strand
GGCTGTCGCCGGAGGATTTGTTGCAGCTTTCGCGGCCCGGTTTCCAGGTCGTTTTTCATGACACGGTCGAGGATTTCTATCTCGCCGAGGCGCTCCAGTACGTCACCGCGTGGCGGCAGTCGACGCCGGACAATCCCTGCGGCGTGTGCGGGCCGATCGGTCCGACGGAACAGTTGCCGCTCGTCGCCCGGCTGGTCAACACGCTCGGCATCGACCTGCGGCATTCACATTTCTGGGGCATGGACGAATGGATCGTGGACGGTCGCGCGGTGGGGCGCGATTTCCCGCTCGGATTCGCCAAGGCGGATTATGACCTTTGCTTCAACCGGATCGACCCGAAACTGCGCATGCCGGAGGAAAACCTGCACTTTCCGACCGAAGACACGGCCGCGTTCCAGAAAACCTGGGACGGCGTACGACCGCTGCTCATGCAGGGCGGGCAGGGCGAGGTCAAGCACTGGGCCTTCAACGACCCGCCGAAACGCGAAGGGCAATACGTCGACGCACCGCCCCCGCCGGAGGAGTACCGGAAATTGGGGACCCGGGTCGTCGATTTGCACCCGATGACGCTGATCCAAAACGCGCGAACCAGCGGTGGCGGGGTTATTCAGGACGTCCCGTGTAATGCCGTGACGGTCGGCCCGGTGGAAACCTGGAAATGTGAAAAGGTGTCCATCTGGCACGCTGGCCAACACGACAACCCGCTCGGCATGAGACTGACGGCGCTGATGATCTCGAAACGCCTCGCCGATTCCGCCGTGCCGATGTCGCTGCTGGCCGACCACCCGAACGTCGAATTTCATTACCTCCGCCCGAAAATCGGCACCTGCCAGGTGGAAATGCATTAAAAAGTGTGGAGTTTGGAGTGTGGAATGTGGAGTTATCATGAGCCGGGGATGGAGCACAGCGCAATCCCCGACCGACATAAACTTTCTCGAATTCCGTGACACCAAAATTTTCGTTCGTCATATTATCCCAAAAATGCCGGTTTTTCATACCGGCGGAATATAATCGAAGCCTGTTTCCCCGTCGGTCGATAAAAATGATAATCTCGTCTCGTGTGTCGTTGCGTAATGAAATCGTCAGCTAAACGGTTTTGATTTGTGCGCGACACCACCATTGCGATCTTGTCAAACCGGAGGATTTTGTCAAAAGCGTAACAAAAAGCGTCCCCAGGGAACGGCGCGGTTGGCGGGGGCGCGAAACAGACGGGTACGGATGCCCCAACAGGCTGCAAAAACAGGGGGCATTATGAAAAAACAGACATTTCGTGTTGTGACGCGCGATAAAAACGGCGAGCTCAAAATCCGGGACTTCGATTCGGAAGAAGACCTGATGCGGCGCCACATTCAAATCGGGATTGACGATTGCAGCACCGACCTGAGTTTACGCGGACGACCAGTATTTCGGGGGCTCATCGGCCCGATGCCGGAAACCGGGAACATCGTAAGGTACGAATCGCCCGAGGTTTTCGAATCGCTGACCAAGGAATGGAGCGCCGTCAAGAAAAAACGCCGCGCCCGGAAAACGGTCGCGCCGGAGCTTTGATCGCCTTCGGACCGGCTTCCCGTACTTGCCAATCGCCGCCGAGCGTTTATCATGGTCGATATCCGCCGTCTCTTTTTTGTTTCTCCACAGATTTCGCAGATGACACGGATGATTTTTATGAATTAATATCTGTGCAATCTGTGTGCATCTGTGGAAAAAAGAGAATGGCGGTGGCAAAATATTTAGAACCGGGGAGGAAAGCCATGGCCGACGATCAGAAAAAATATCATATTGAAACCGAAGCGATTCACGCGGGGCAGGTCGTCGATCCGGTGACGGGTTGCCGGACGGTGCCGCTGTACCTGACGTCCTGTTACGAGTTCAAGGACTCGCGCGAGGCCGCCGAGCGATTCGCCCTTCGCGAAATGGGCATGATCTACACGCGTCTGAACAACCCGACGACCGAGGTGTTCGAAAAACGCATGGCCATGCTCGACGGCGGGATCGGCGCGTTCGCCTTTTCGAGCGGCCAACAGGCGGTTTTGATTGCCATCCTGAACCTGGTCCACAGCGGCCATCACGTCGTCGCGTCCGAGTCGCTTTACGGCGGCACGCTTTCATTGCTGAAAAATACGTTCAAGCGGCTCGGCATCGAAGCGACGCTCGTCGACATGCGGAACCCGAAAAACATCGGTCCGGCCGTCAAGCCGAATACGCGGGCCGTTTTCGTCGAGACGGTCGCGAACCCGAAAAACGCGGTGCTCGATTACCAGGCCATCGCCGACGAGGCTCACGCACACGGCGTGCCGGTCATCTGCGACAACACGGTGCTGACGCCCTGCCTGTTCAAACCCTTCGATCACGGGGCCGATATTTCCGTTTACAGCGCCACGAAGTTCATCGGCGGGCACGGCGCCGTCATGGGCGGGGTCGTCATCGACAGCGGCAAATTCGACTGGACCCGCGAACCGGAAAAATGGCCGCAATTCACGCAGCCCGACCCGTTCTATCACGGCGTCAATTTCCGCGAAGCCTTCGGCCAGCTCTGCTACATCGTCATGTGCTGCACGCACTGGCTCCGCGATTTCGGCGGCTGCATCAGCCCGTTCAACTCGTTCATGCTCCTGCAAGGGCTCGAAACGCTGCATCTCCGCATGCCGCGGCATTGCGAAAACGCGCAGAAAGTCGCCGAGTTCCTTGAGAAACATCCCTGCGTCACCTGGGTCAAC
>JAVBQX010000092.1:0-10699 GCA_031548645.1 Thermoguttaceae bacterium | reverse complement strand
TTCAAAAGTCAGGTCGTCGAGTTCCACGTCTTTCGGCACCGTCGCGTTGGTCTCGCCGTCGGTGATGTAATTGCCGAACCGACCGCTCAACACCTTGATCGCGTTGCCCGTGACGGGCGATTCCCCGAACTCCTTGAGCGGTGCCGCCGAAGCGCGACCGCCGCGCTGGAATTTCGGTTTGGCCAGCAACTCGCGGGCCTGGGCCTCGGTCACGTCGAGCGGCGAAACGTCCTTCGGCAGCGAACGCGTGTCGCTTCCGCACTTGATGTAGGGGCCGAACCGCCCGTTCGACGCGACGATCTCATCGCCCGATTCGCTTGTCCCCACGATGCGCGGCAGGCTCAATAATTTCAAGGCCGTTTCCAGGTCCATGTCTTCGATCGTCATGCCGGCCAGCAGTGAGGCGTTTTGCGGTTTTTCGTCATCTTCCGCCGTTCCCCGCTGCACGTAGGGGCCGAAGCGCCCGACCTTGATGAAAACCGGCTTGCCCGTTTCGGGACAAACGCCCAAAGGCGTGTCGCCCTGTTCCGCCTTGGCCAGCAGTTCCAGCGCGGCGGCGACGGTCAGTTCATCCGGCGGGATCGTGTCGGAAACGCTGGCCTTGCGTTCGCCGTGCTGCAAAAACGGACCGAATCGCCCGACACGCAAGTAGATCGGCTCCTCGCTTCCTTCAGGCGTGCCGATTTCGATCTGACTGATGTCCCGGGCGTCGATTTCGCCGATTTTATTTTCGAGCGTTTTTTTCAACCCTGCGTTTTCCGTTTCCGCTTTGCCTTTGAGGGGCGTCTCATCGCCGAAATAAAAGTTTTTCAGGTAGGAGACGTGCCCCATTTCGCCGCGGCTGATGGCATCGAGCTGATCCTCCAACTGAGCCGTAAAGGCGTAATCGACCAGGCCGGGCAGGTGGGTTTCCAAAAGCTGGCACACGGCAAAGGCCGTCCAGGTCGGCACGAGGGCCGTACCCTTCTTGAAAACGTAATGCCGGTTGAGTATCGTTTCAATAATCGACGCATAAGTACTCGGACGACCGATCCCTTTTTCTTCGAGCGTTCGCGTCAGCGACGCTTCTGAAAACCGGTTCGGCGGCATGGTCGTGTGCGATTTCGCTTCAAGATGCAGGCAGTTAATGACTTCGCCTTCTTTGACTTGCGGCAAAATCACTTCGCGATCGGCCAGTTGTGCGTCCGGGTCGTCCGAACCCTCGACGTAAGCCCGCAAAAAGCCCGGGAACTCGATCGTGCGTCCGGATACTTCGAATTTCGCATCGTCGATCTGAATCGTGATCGTCAATCTCCGTCCGCGGGCGTCGGCCATCTGGCTGGCGACGGTACGCTTCCAAATCAGGTCGTACAAACGAAATGCGTCGTAGGAGAGGCTGCTTTGCAACACGCCGGGCAGGTCGAACTGGCTGCCCGCCGGTCGAATCGCTTCGTGCGCCTCCTGCGCGTTTTTGACTTTCGTTTGATAAATTCGCGGCGAAGCCGGCAGATATTCGTCACCGTATTGCGAACGGACCAGATCGCGCGACGCCTTGATCGCTTCGGTCGAAAGCGTCGTCGAGTCGGTACGCATGTAGGTGATATGTCCGTTTTCGTAAAGGTTTTGCGCCAAACTCATCGTCGTCCGGGCGGTAAACCCGAACTTCCGGTTGGCCTCCTGTTGCAAGGTGCTCGTCGTAAACGGCGCGTAGGGTTTCTGCGTGTAGGGCCGGTCTTCGATGCCGACGACTTTCGCCTCGCCCGATTGCAGCTTGGCGGCCAGTTCCCTGGCCTTGTTTTCGTCGAGCAGCAGTTTTTTCGCGTCGATCAGCTTTCCGGTCGACGAATCGAAGTCTTTACCTGTCGGGACGTTGCGATCACCGACCGAAATGAGCGCCGCCTGAAACGGCTTGGCTTCCGATTTGGTAGAAAAGGTACCGAGCAGGTCCCAAAACGTGGCGTCATGAAATTTCATGCGTTCGCGTTCACGTTCGACAATCAATCGGACGGCGACGCTCTGTACACGACCGGCGGAAAGATTGTTGCCGATTTTGCGCCAAAGCAGCGGCGAAACTTCGTAACCGTAGAGCCGGTCAATAATTCTGCGTGTTTCCTGGGCGTGCACCAGGTCTTCGTCGATGTCGCGCGTATTTTGCAGGGCGTTCAAAATGGCCGGCTTGGTGATCTCGTGAAACACGAGCCGCCGGACGGGCACTTTCGGCTTGAGCACCTCGCACAGGTGCCAGCTGATCGCCTCCCCTTCGCGGTCTTCGTCCGTCGCGAGATACAAGGTGGTCGCGTGTTTGAGATCATCCTTTAACTTCTTGATCTGTTTAGACTTATCACCAGGAATAATATACACCGGCTCGAAATCGGAGTCGACGTTGACGCCGAGGTGGGCCCATTTTTCTTTCTTATACTGAGCCGGCATGTCTTTCGCGCCTTTGGGGAGATCGCGGATGTGCCCGATACTGGCCTCAACCGTGTAATTACTTCCCAAATAACGACTTATCGTGCGAGCTTTGGCCGGCGATTCGACGATGACCAGCGAATGACCTTGCGAGGATTTCGTTTTTTCAACCATGATGTGCGAAATTTATATAACGAATGTAAAGCTTATGGAATCGACAAAACATGAAAACTTCATCGGCTTGACAATATTTTATATGAACAAACTTTTTGTCCTGCTACGAAATTTTCATATTTATTGTGAAAACATGAAAAATCAAGAATAATCGCTTTGATGTAACTTGACTATAAAGCTAATACTGGCTTCTTTTCATTTTGTCAATGCAAGAGGGGCAAAATGAGTATGATTTTCTTCATGATTACCGAATTTTCCGCCTCATGACAACAAAACGGGAAGATTACGCAAATTTCAATAGACAGCAAGAGTTTTACAATTCTTTTAACCGGATTCTCTACTCATCTACGTACTTTTTGGAATTTGCGTAAAGAAATTTTGTGGAATGATGTTTGTTATCGCAGAAAATTCGTTATAATGTGCGGCTATTGTTTCCGCCGGGAAGAGGTTGTAAAAATCAGGAACCAGCCAATCGCCTTGAGTGGAAATTTTTGATTCTTGAATCATTTTCGCAACGCATCGAAAAATTGTCATAAGAAGGATTTTGTCCATGGCCAGCCCGTTTAAGCTGTTTCGTAAATATCAGAAATCCGCCTTCGTTATCCTCGGCGTCATGGCGATGGTCAGTTTTATCGTACTTCCGGCGATCCTGCAGTACATGGGCGGCAGCGGTACGGTCGATGTCACCTTCGCCACGTCGCGTTTCGGCAAAATCGACGCAATGCAACTGAACCGCATTACGACGGAAACGTCGAACCTGGCCCAGTTTTATGAGCAGCTTGCGAGGGAAATCATCATCAAGGACCAGATGCGTTGCGTTCCGCTGGAAAACGCCGCGTATATGCTTCGCAACGTGACCGAAGAACAGGCGGTGGAACAATGGTTGATCGCCCGGTATATGCGGGAGGAAGGTTTCACCGTCAGCCGTGAAGATGTCGGCGCTTATCTGTCCCAAATGACTTTCAACCCGACGGCCCAAAAGAGCTATGCCACGGAAGAGACGTTTCGCGAAGCCGTCAAGGCGTTGAGCGGATTCAATGACGAATACGTGACCTATCTGGTGAGCAACCAAATGCTGCTGGAACAGTTTTACAACATGTCGATCATGAACGTAAGGGCCCTGACCCCGGAAACCGAATTCGACTGGTACAACCGCTTCAACCGCATGATGAAAATCGAGGCCATCCCGGTTGCGGTCGGCGATTTCACCGCGCAGGTGTCCGAACCGTCGCAGAAGGAATTGAAGAAATTTTTCGAGGACAACAAGTTCCGCGACCGCAACCCCCGGGCGTTGGAAAGCGGTTTCGCAATTCCCATGATGGTCAAGGGCGAATACGTTTCCTTCGACAAGAGCATGCTCAAATCCGACGAGGTCACCGACGCGGAAATTGAAAAATACTACGAGGACAACAAGAAGGACCTTTACGTCGAACGGCCCATGACGACCACGCCCGGCATGACGGGCATCCCGAACCCCGGCGGCATCGGAACCTTGACCGTCCCGGGCGCGACAGACGAAACGACAACGCCGTCCGGAGATACGACCACGACGCCAATCGTCGAGCCGTCCCCGGAAGCGGCGCCGACAACTCCCGAACAAACCGAAACGCCGGCGAACGAACCGGCGCCCGCGACGGAAGAGAAACCCGCTCCCGCGAACGAAGAATCGACAACGCCTCCGGCGGAAACGTCATCTCTGTTCAATCACAACCTGCCGATTCGCCTGGTGTCCTATCAGTCGGAGGACGCCGAAGCTCAGAACGATGCGGCTCCCGCGGCGGAAAATAAAACCGACGATGCCACGACCACTCCGGTGGAAACGCAGCCCGGTGCGCAGACGGAACCCGCGACCGAAACGCCGGTCATCACCCTGCCCCCGGGCGGCGGAATCGGCGGCTCGGCGCTCGGCGGCAGAACCGGGCTCGGCAGCGGACTGGGCGGCACCACGTCCCCCTTCGGCAGGACGGTACTCCCCAACCTTGGCGGCGGGGCGACCAGCCCGGCGTTGACCGGCGTTCCGCAACCGCAGATGCCCGTCACCTATCGACCGCTCGACGATACCCTCAAGGCGGAAATCCGCGAAATCATCGCCCGCGAAAAAATGAACGACAAGCTCAAGCAGGTACAGGAGACCATGAGCGAATACCGTCGGCAATACATCAAGGAACTCCAGCAGAAAAAAGCCAAAACGCCGTTGCCTGACCTGGCGGCGCAGGCCAAAAACCTCGGACTGAAGTACGTCGACCTGGGTCGCTTGGATTATTTCGACCTGATCGACAAGCATTACGATTTCGCCGCTTCCGCGATCTCCGCCAACAACACAAGTTATCAGGTGGCCCAGGCGATGTTCCTGGATCGCGGCGTCGTGAACGAGAACCGTGAATACCGTTCATCGGACAGACGCGACGGAACCGAATACCTGTTCTGGGTCACGGAAATCACCGAACCGAAAATTCCGACCTACGACACTCCCGGCATCGCCGAACAGGTGGAAGCCCGCTGGCGCCAGGTCGAGGCCCGGTCGCTTGCCCGTGCCAAGGCCGACGAATTGGCCAAATCCGTCAAGCAGGCGGATGGCTCGCTCATCGAATATTTCTCCGCCAACCCGAACAAGGAAGTCAAGACCGTGGTCGGGACGGAATTTTTCACATGGATGGATTTCAACAATCCGTACTATTACCAGTACATGAACCGCCCCCCGGACATTTTCCTGGGCGAAGTTCGTGAATCGGGCGTCCTGCCGAACGAAGCGGAACGCAACAACGTCGTTTTGCGTGACATCGGTGAAGAATTCATGCAAACCGTATACAATATGACGCCTGGAGAAATCGCCGTAGCGCACAACAGGCCGGAAAATACGTTTTACGTCGTGCGACTGGCCGAGGTCACTCCGACGGACGATGAAGCCTTCGAATCCTACACGATGACCTCGCCGGACAACAAGGCGATTTACAACATGGCCGCGGTGCAGGATCGCCTGGTCAAGGCCCGGCAAGGCGCCGTGAAACAGGTTTTCGAAAAAACAAAATTCGCATGGAAGGTCAAGCCGTCCGAATACCAGCAACAGGAACGCCTGAAGTCGCAGCAGAGACAGGCGGATAACAAATCGCCGAACGATTCCCGCGGAAACGTCCCGCCGAACGTGCCCCGGTTTTAGCGGGTTGTCCGATCGGAAAATGTTTTTTTGATTTTGCCCGGCTCACACGGCCGGGTTTTTTTATATCGCAAAGAAAGAGTCCGCCGCCATGCCGTCGCAATTTTTTGAAATCACGCCGGAACTGAACATCCCGGTTTCGCAGTTGCACTTCAGCTTCGTGCGGAGTTCCGGCCCCGGCGGACAGAACGTCAACAAGGTTTCGAGCAAGGCGGTTTTGCGCTGGCACGCGACCGCAAGCGGGCTGCTCGACGCCGATTCGCTCCGCCGGCTGGCCGTTTCCTTCCCGACGCACCTGACGAAAGAGGGCGAACTGGTCATCACAAGCCAGTTGACCCGCGACGCGATCAAAAATCGCGCCGACTGCCTCGAAAAACTTCGGGCCATGCTGCTCGTCGCGATCAAAAAACCGAAACGTCGCATTCCCACCCGACCGACCCGGGGGTCCGTCCAACGGCGGCTCAACGCCAAGGCCCGCCATTCGCAAAAAAAACGCGACCGTCGAAATTTTTCGGGTGACTGAATCACTTGGGCTTTCGCCAATAAGTCCTCCGCAAGAACAGCAGCCGGGAACGCAGCGATGTTCTTGTGCGTTGCTTCTCGGCGAAACTCTTATCTGTATGATTGAGCCTGAATTTCGGCAGTTTTTTTGTCCTTCACTTTCACGGCGATGGTCGGTTTGGAGTCGCCTTCTTCGCCCACGACAAGGAGGGTGGCATCACCGTCCAGCAGGAGCTTCCAGGTCATGTTGGTTTCCGGGATGGTTAAATACCGTTTGCCGTCGTGGACAAGTTCCAGCGTGATATTGAGTCGGCTGCCGTCCAGCGTGGCGCTGCCGATTTCACGCGGCATTCCTTCTTCGTAGCCGTCGCCCGGCAAGCCGCCGTGATACATGACGACGCGATACTTCGGTGCAGGTGGCGACTGGTTGGGAATGGGCCAACCCTGTGCGAACACGTCGTTCTCACCGGTCCGCGTCAACTCAATTCCCATGCGTTCGTCCGCCTCCGTGACCGCGAGATACCTCCCCACAATCGGGTCGGGCGCTACCGGAATCGGTTGCGGAGCCGATGCGACGCCCGGGTTGACTTGTGACGGTGGATTGCCATACGGCGATTGCGTCTCCGGCGAAGCGGGCGGGGAAAATGTTTCCACGATCTCGCGGATTTTTTCGTGGTCCGGCTTTTTGCCGACGGCAATGACGCTGTTGGTCCTCGCGTCGAATGACAACCTCACGTCCGGTGAATCCTTGAGTACGGTTTGCAGGACATTCAAAACGATTTGTGCGTCGACGTGCGCGATTTTGTAAACCGCAACCGTGAACACGTCCGGATCGACGACCTTGATCGTTCTTTTCAACGTGCCTGTGCGACCTGCGACTTCAACGCGAATTTCCAGTGTGACATTTTCGTCCTTTTCGAGCGGGGCAATGAACAAATCAAGAATACGATCCTCCCCGCGTTTGATTTCAGGAATTGACGTTTCTCCCTTGACCTCACCGTTGTGTATCAAGGTCATTTTCAAGTCTTTCAGGTCGCTTTTGCCCACATTGGTCAGGTGGAGTCTGTATGTCTCTTCCTTTCCCTGCTCCACTTCATCCGGTCCGGCCAGCTTCATTCTCAAGGTAGGAATTTCATTTTGTTTTGCCGGGGCCTGATCCATCATTTCGATCATTTTGCGAATGGTTTCAAATTCTTCCGGCGGGGCCGAGACGAGAAGCGAGTTGGTATCGTTTTCCGGTTTTATGACGGCATTCGGCAAAAGAGGCTGGATGTTTTTGGCCACTTCCACGGCATTCACGTTGAGAAGGCGATAGGCCATCTCTTTGCGTTGGATTCCTACAGGCGGCGGCGATTTGAACATATCCAAAAGCATTTTGATTTTTTCATGGGCGGACTCGCGGCCATGGATCGTGATCTTTTTTTTGTCGGGGGAAAGCCTCGACATGTCGTTCTCATTATCATCCACCAGGGCTCCGAACATTTTCAAAACCCTGTCCGCATCGGCGGAAGGAGGCAGTTCATAAACGACGGTCGTTTTCGGCTCCGGATCGACGAGCCAGTCATCCCAAGACACACTTTCCCCGCCATTGCAGGTGAGCATCGCACGCAGGTTTTGCCTTGGCAGATACGCGGAAAGCAATTGCACGCTGCCGTCACAGAAGGCCATCGGCGTGAGCGGTTTGTCTGAAAGTTCGGGCACATTTTGTGCACCAATGCCGTTGGGATTGGCGTTGATGCCCTGCATGGCGACGTCAAACGGAATATCTGAATTCGGATCCATCCAGCAGACCGGCCTCGCTCGCATGACAAAAGCCACGGTATTCGATGTGCCGTCCATGACGCGTCCCATTCCGGCCCAATGGTTGGGACCGGCAAAAACCGGTTCGCTAAGAATTTTCTGCAAGTTTCCTTCCGTGCCGTCCGCTTTGCGGTCCCCAACGACAACGGCGTAAAAAGTGTTGCCGTTTTTCTCATTGTCACCTGTCATGGATGGTGTCCGGTAAACGTCCGGCATTTGGTTGTGAAATTGGCGGTTGTATTCGCTGTCCCACGGTTCGTTGTGGCGGATTTTTGCATAAAGTTCCTGTTGTCCCAAATACGGCAACAAGGTCATTCGCCAACTGTGCATCGGCTTGCCGTCCTTGTCCGCCGTCGAAGCACTCGGCAGAGACCTGAATACGTCATGGTAATTGTGAAGGGCCAGCCCCAACTGCTTCATGTTGTCGATGTCTTGGCGAACCATTGACGTTTTGGCCTTCAGATAGTGGGGTGGATATGCCCGCGGTTGTCCGTTATCAGGTGCTGCTGTCTCCTCGGGGGGGATTTGGGTATGGGGTAATTCATCCTTATCAAATGTTGTTTTAGGTGAAGGTTTCGTGACGCGGATTTCGTCCCAGACCTGCGTTTTCGGGATGACAAGCGTGATGCCACCGTCCTCGCGGATGATTTCCGCCGTCACGCTGCTCAGCGATTCGGGAAACGGTTTGTCGTTGGATCTGTTAAAGGCGATTTTCAGCTTGTTTTCATCGACAAACGACACTTCGCCGGTATAGATGTCCGGTAGATTCGTTCCTTGATTTTTTGCCCTCACAATAACCATCGCGACAAACGCGGCGTCGGGATTTTTCGGCTGATATTTTTCGCGTATTCTGACGCCGTTTTCCCCCGCCGAATCAAGGATGGCGTTGTCTTTATCCGCGAAAGTCATCACGACCTCCCGGTTTTCCGTGTCGCTGGTATAAATTCCGAGAAGCTCCGTGAACAGCTTCCTGTTGTTATTGAGCGAATTCGGCGGATTATCTTTTCGCAACCGCTCGACTTCCGCTTGCAGGCGCTCGACTTCGGCCTGCAATTGGTCGACGGTTTGCGAAGTTTGATCCTTCGCGGGTTTCTTTTCCTGCGCGTCGGTCAGCGTGACCGCGGCGATCAGCATCGCGAGGCCCACGGCGAGCACTTTCCAGCGAAGTTTCCATGTTCCGATTTGTTTCAGCATCTCGATTCTCCTTTTGAGAAATTTTCCTGTTTCCGAAATTCCGACCAGTCCCGGTGCGTGGGTCGGCCCCGCGAATTGCCGGGCGATCTCCAGCAGCGAATAGGCGTAGTCCCCTTGTTCCGTGCGGTCGAGCCGGTTCATGGCCATCACGTCGCACGCTTCCTCGCGGTCGGCGTTCATCCGGCGAATCGCGATCCACAGTAGCGGGTTGAACCAATGCACGATCAACAGCATCGTCATCAGCCAGCCGGTCCAGATGTCCCAGCGTTTCAGGTGCGCCAGCTCGTGCAAAAAGACCGCCTGCAACTGCTTCGTCGACGCCGTTTCGACCATCCGGCGCGGCAACAGCAGTTTCGGCCTGACCGCCCCGATGAGAAACGGACTGCGAATGGTTTCGCTTTGTGCAACCACCAACCACGTTTTGATGTTCATCTGCCGGCAACATTCCTCGAACAATTGCAACACCGGCTCGCGCGTTACGGGTTTGCCGCATTTCAACCAACGCCGACACATCAAAATCTGCCGCGTGAAAATGGTGATCATGACGACGCAGCCAACGCTCCAAACAGCGAACAACACTTTGGGGAAATTTAAAGAGCCGGGGGTGGAGCGCAGCGCAACCTCCGGGTCGTTTTCAATTGGTGTGGAGTTTTGCGATGGAAAATCCATTGGTTGTATTTCATTTCCCGCATTCAACTCCAAACTCACAACTTCAAACTCCACACTTGCGCCCACCGGCCCGGAAGTTACGCTACGCTTCACATCCGGCTCTTTATTTTCGCCGTTGGAAAAGTTTGCATTCTTTGCGGCCGGCCCGGAAGTTACGCTACGCTTCACTTCCGGCTCATTAAACTCCAAACTTCTTGCAATGTTTAAAAAACTGATCGACGACGGAATCGAAACGACCAACAGCAGTTGGAGCGGGACGAGCCCCCAAATGGCGTGACGCCAAGCGGGGGGGATGCGTTTGCCCAACACCATGCGCAACAACAAAATCGCGAGAATCAGTACCGCCGTGCGGGCCGATTGCACGAGCAACACGATCAAAATCGAGTCGGTGGTCATGATCGTTTCTCCTTGCGTTGGGGTTTGCGGGCGGTTTTATCGCGGTCGTTCATCTCACGGTCGATCATTTCGCGAAGGTCTTGCAGTTCCTCCTGCGAGATGTTGCCCGATTCGATGTAACTGGCCAGCATCGAGCGCACCGTGCCGCCGAAAAAGCGTCCAAGAAAGGTTTCCTGTTCCGCGTGCAGCGTCGTCTGTTCGTCGACGAGCGGCGCGTATTGCAGGAGTCCGAAATCGCCCGGCCCCTGTTTTCGGGCGGAAATCGCCTGTTTTTTCGCCAAGCGGTTCAAAAACGTCCGCACGGTTTTCGGCGCCCAATCGGCCCGGCCTTCGAGCTTCTGCGTCACCTCCGCCGCGGTCATCGGGCGACCGGTGTCCCAGAGAACACGCATGACCTCCCATTCCGACTCCGAAATTTTCACG
>JAVBQX010000339.1:0-35868 GCA_031548645.1 Thermoguttaceae bacterium | reverse complement strand
GTGTTGTGCGTGGTGAGCCTCGTGCTGGCCCTCGCCCGCGGCAAGACGATGTACGACATCGACTTCGTCGGCGGCGTCTCGGTCGACCTCGCATTCAAAAAGGATGCCACAGTCACGATCCCCGAGATTGAAAGCAAACTCGAAAAAGCCGGAATCGAACGTCCGACCGTCAGTACGGTCTTCGAAACCGTCACGGACGAATCCCAGGTCGAATCGGCCTCGCAGATCGGGCAGCGCTTCACCATTTCCACGGCCACGCCGGTCGACATGGACGCCAACGACTACCTGAAACAGGTCACCGAAACCGTCGCGAAGGAATTCGAAGGGCAGCTCATCCTCGATACGATTCACTTCACGCTGGAGGAACGCCAAGGCGCGACCGCGAAGGAAACCGTGGCCCATGTCACGGTCTATCCGTCGATGAATTACAAGTCGCTTGATCAGTACCTGAAAGATTATTCGGCGCAACTGGCGGATCAGGAAAATGTCGAAACCGGCATCGCCGATACATTGAACTATTCCATCACGAACGACGAAGACCCGAACGCCGCCGAATCGTCGAAATCCTACGCGAAATGGACGGTGACCTTCCTCAGCCCCAGGGCGGACGTGCAGAAGGTGCTCGACGCATTCCAGGCGAAATTCAACACCACGCCGTGGTTCCCGGCCTCGAACACGGTCGGCAGCGTCGTCGCCGGTTACGCACAGGTCGCTTCGCTCGCCGCCATTTTGGCCAGTTTCGTCGCCATCGTGCTTTACCTCTGGCTGCGGTTCCACAAGGTGTATTTCGGCCTCGCGTCGGTCGTCACGTTGATCAACAACCTTCTCCTCACGCTCGGCGCGCTCGCCGTCAGCGTCTGGTTGAAACCCTTCCTCGGGTTCCTGCTGGTCGACGATTTCAAGATCGGCCTGACCGTGATTGCCGCGTTCCTGACGATCATCGGTTACTCGATCAACGACACGATCATTTTGTTCGACCGCATCCGCGAAGTGCGCGGCAAGTCCTCGCAACTGACCATCGAACACATCAACCAGAGTATCAACCAGGTTCTTTCGCGAACGCTGCTGACCTCGTTGTCCACGATTTACGTGATCGTCGTGCTGTACTTCATGGCCGGGGCGGGCCTTCGGACCTTCGCCTTCGCGCTCGGGGTCGGTATCGTCGTCGGAACCTTCGCCTCGATCTTCCTGGCCGCGCCGCTGCTGTACTGGATGGTCAACGACCCCGGTAAGACCAAACCCGCGAAAAACGCGAATGCCAAGGCCGAAACCAGGGGCAAATACGACCGCAAGCCGCAGTAGCCGACACGGAGCGAAAAAACGTTGAATCGATTTCCTGTTTTCACGGATATGATCGGCAACGTTTGCAGATTTTCATCGGTCAAAGCGATTGGAACGACGAGCTGATCCTGGACAAATTGGTCAAGCACATAGCAAAACAGATCGGAGAAAAAGACGGTGTGTTGATTCTCGACCCGACGTCGTTTCCGAACAAAGGCAAAACGTCGTGGAACGATGAACCGACCGACTTCCCCCTCAAAAATCTGGGCATTCCAATTTTTGAGGGGGAGTCCGATAGCTTCGATCTTTTTCCTGATGTTCTGCTCCATCGGCGGGAGGATGACCCAGGCGTCTTTCGAGGCGAACGGGGTGGTCGTCCCGGATTGATGAGGAAAATCGCTCCATTCTTTTGTGCATTCCTTCGAAAGTGCCGCGGAAAGCGTTTGGTGTTGGCACGACAATAAAAACGCCGGGCCGCTTCCCGGTCGGTCAATGGGACGTTTTCGCGTTCATCGACCGCAAGCAAAAGGTTGGCATGCTTGATTTTCCGGGCGTTACACTTCCCCGTCGAAACAAGTGCGATGAGTTCTTGCCGTTTTTCCGCGTCAATGTGACTTTGTACCGCTTCTCCATTTTTAACCTCCTTGCCAGCTGATGAAAAACAAACAAGGAGACTAAGGCTTCCGCTTACAATTAAAATACCCGTAAAGTTTCCGCAGAAACGTAAGCCGCAAGGTATCAGAGCACGAAGCGTAAGCGAGTGCCCCCGGTTGACCATGGACCTTGATTTCCGGCCCGTCGCTTACGCTTCGGGCTGCCATGAGAAACAGACTGGTCATTACGCTGTCGTACTAGTGCTTTGGAAATCTTTAAAAATGGGATGACGTTTTCGCAATTCGGCGGCGGTCACGGCGTGACCGCCCTACTTGCCCCCAATTTCTAATGTTTCCAAAGGACTAAGGTCTCGTAAAAGCGGAAAGCTCGGGGATGCGTTCGGCGAGAACGGACGCCATATCGGTTTGGTCGTCGTACAACACTGCGTCAAGGCCGCAATCCGCGGCTCCAAGCACGTTTTTCGGCAGGTCGTCGAAGAACAGGATTTCCCCCGGGGCAATGTCCGGCACGACGTTTCGGGCCGTCCGAATCGCGGCCTCATAAATGCCCGGCTCCGGTTTCAGCACGCGGGCTTCAAAACTCAGCACGTGATTGGCCGGGATGGTTTCAAGGATCGCCGGAAACGACCGCGAACAGAAGCCCCAGTGTTCCGGCCCGGTGTTCGAGAGAATTCCCCGCGGGAAGTCGATCGCCGCCAGCGCGGAGAGATGCGGCATGATGCGATCGTTGAACCAAAAAATATCGTTGACCGCCCGGAAGAATGATTCGCGTTCCGGTCGGCGACCGATGCGTCCGCAAACCAGCTCGAAATATTCATTCGCGCCGATCTCGCCGCGTTCGAAACGCTGCTGCACGCCGTTTTCCTCGAAGTAGGCGAGCTTGACGTCTTCGTGCGAACAACCGATCGCGTCGGCCACCTGCCTGGTCAGGCGTTCGAGACTGAAACAGGCGAGCACGTTCCCCAAGTCGAAATAAACAAATTGTGTTCTCATGCCGACATGGTAATCCGAAAACGGAAAGCGTCAACGGTCGGGGAAAATGCAGTATATGCCATTGTTGCGGGGGTCTGTCATGGTTTAATTCGGCAATTGTGCTAAAATGCCGGATATTGCCCTGATCCATTTGCCGTGACGCATGTGCACGGTGTCCTCGAACGAGAAGAAGAAACGCTCATGTCCCCGAAAAAATCCGTCCGCCAACAACAGTCGGCACCTTCATGCAATGACGACGAAAGTGTCGAGGAATACGCAACGGAAATCGATCCAGCGATGGCGGAGGAGCTTATGCGTGTCGCAAAAATGTACGACGAGCCAAGTACAGGTAATTCGGTCGCCGAAGACGCGTTGCCTGAGCCGGACGTGCCGCTTCCGGACAGTTTGCCGAACGACACGCTCGAAGAAGCCCTCAAACGGCACGACATCAAACTGCCGAAAGGCAAAATGAAAAAAATCGACACGTACTGCCAGTTGCTCTGGGAAAAAAATCAAGTCTTAAATCTTACGAGGCACACGGATTACGAAAAATTCGTTTCCCGTGATCTCATCGACAGTTTACGACTGGCCGAGCTGCTGACGCCGGGCGAACACGTGCTCGACGTCGGTACGGGCGGCGGCGTGCCGGGAATACTGCTGGCCATTTTGCGGCCCGATCTCAAGGTCGAGCTCTGCGATGCGACAGGCAAAAAAGCGATTGCCGTCGGTGAAATCGTCGACGCACTCGGACTCGACCTGCCGGTCTGGCACGCCAAAGGCGAAAACCTCCTCAAAGTGCACCGTTTTCAAACGCTTGTCATTCGGGCCGTTGCACGCATCAAAAAAATCATGGAACTTTTGACGCCTTATTGGCATGCGTTCGACCGGATGTTGCTGATCAAAGGGCCGCGTTGGGTCGAGGAACGCGGCGAATCGAGGCATTTCGGACAAATGGGGAAAGCCGCTTTGAGAAAGTTGGATTCGTACACAATTCCTGGAACGGATGTGGAAAGCGTCATTCTGCAAATCTGCCTGAAGGAAAAATTCGAGAAACTTGCCGAACATGGCGGCGCCATTCCGCCTGCCCCGCCAAAAGACGATCGCCGAAGATATTCGGACAAAAAGCGGTCGGCATCGCGAAAAAAATCCGCCCGAGCATTCAAGAAACCCACCTCGAAAAAGAGTGCTAAATCTCCAGCCGGCAAACGTTCCGGCAAAAAGAGTTCAAAACGGACAAGATGATCGCAGTGGTCGGATTACTGTTCATGCAATTGCCGTGTGATGAGAGCCCGCGAGAGGACGGCAAAACTTTCGGAAAGCTTAACCTGCTCGCATATAATGTGTTCCGGCAATTCGAGACGCATCGGGGTGTAGTTCCAGATTCCCCGAACGCCGACATCGACGAGCAACTTGGCAACCGCTTGGGCTGCCGGGGCAGGCACGGTGAGAATGCCAATGTCGATTTTTTTGTCAAGCCCCATACAGGTCAGTTCGTCGAGGTGGTGTACCTGGCAACCGTGGATAATTTTTCCCAATTTGTCGCGGGCGGTGTCAAAAGCGGCAACGACCTCAAGACCAAAGGACAGGAATCCCCGATATCCGAGAATGGCGCTGCCGAGACTGCCCGCCCCGACCAAAAAAGCCCGCGTGGTCCGGTCCCAACCGAGAAAAACCTCAATTGCGTGAATCAGGTCGTCAATACGATAGCCGACCTTCGGACGTCCGGAAATCCCCGTAATGGCAAGGTCTTTACGAACTTGGACGCTCAATTGCCCCAATTCCTCGGCGATTTTTGTACAAGAAACGCCCGTTTCGCCCTTCAATCGTTGCTCTTTCAGGAAGCGCAGATAGACAGGTAGCCTCTGAATACTGGGAATGGGATAATTTTTGACAACTTCCGGCATTGCACACCCGCATCTGTATCACACCATACATTCCACAAAACCATGGATATTAATATGGCGGTGTCATACAGCGTAACTTTCTCGATTTCGCTCACGGATTTTTAATCATGAAACTATTATAAATAAAAAAGTAACGATTGAACACTCCTTAATCGAAAAAATTCAAAAATAATGGGATATGAAGACAGAATATCGTTACGTAATCTATGATCCATATGCGTGCCCTTCGGCGAATCCGTCATTTAAAATATGAAAATGTGTTTCGCGTTGTAAATGTAACGCTGCGTTCTCTGTCATCATTCCGACACGTCTCTTGAGATATCGCCGAGTCACGTTATAATATTTGTTCGGTAATTTTTGCGTGCCGTCAACATTTTTTTCGCAATTTAATGTAATCATCTGGGTTAGGGTTCTTTGGTTATTATGGGCAACTTGCTTCGGACACCGCTTTTTGATTGGCACGTTTCGCATCAAGGTCGTATGGTCGAGTTCGGCGGTTGGGAAATGCCGGTGCAATACAGCTCGGTCATTGACGAACACGTCACGACGCGAACCGCCGTCGGATTGACCGATGTCTCGCACATGGGCCGGCTTAAATTCGAAGGCGCCGGGGCTTGCCAGTTTCTTGACAGCTTTCTGACGCGCGATGTCGCGGTCATCAAACCGGGGCAAGTGCGTTATTCGCTGATCACCAACGAACGCGGCGGCATCGTCGACGACGTGCTCATCAGCCGCTTCGAGTCGCCCGAATGCGACGAGTATTATCTGCTGGTCGTCAACGCATCGAACCGGGAAAAGGTCCTCGGGCATTTGCATCATCACCTGACGCCCGAAGAGCAAAAACACGTCACAATGACGGATTTGACCTTCCCGATGGCCATGTTCGCCGTGCAGGGGCCGAAAGCAGTTGAATTACTGCAACCTTTTATCAATGCTGATCTTGCTGCAATCAAATACTACAACGGTTTGCACGTTTCGCTCGACCACCCGAAAGCCGCCGGGCGCAATTTTCTGCTGACCCGAACCGGCTACACCGGCGAAGACGGTTTTGAAATTTGTGTCGACTCCGATATTGCGACGGAAATCTGGGACGCGTTTCTGCAAGCCGGGCAGCAGTTCGGGGCCAAACCGGTCGGGCTGGGAGCCCGGGACACGTTGCGGCTTGAAGCGGCTTTGCCCCTGTACGGACACGAGATGTCGGAAACGATTACGCCGTTTGAAGCCGGGCTGGGTTACGCCGTCCATCTTGCCGGGCCGAAATTTCCCGGATTCGACGCCCTGTCGCAACTGGCCGATCAGCCGCCGGCCCGTGTCCGGGTCGGTTTCGAGCTTGAAGGCAAACGCCCCGCCCGGGAAGAATGCGAAATTTTTCACGACGGGACAAAAGTCGGCGTTGTCACCAGCGGAACCTTCGCCCCGACGCTCAACCGTCCGATCGGCATGGGGTATCTCCCGCCCGCGTTGGCTGAACCCGGCACGGAAATCGAAATCGACATTCGCGGCAAACGATCGCCGGCCCGGGTCGTGCCGCTGCCCTTTTATTCGCGCAAAAAATAGTTGCATTGACGCAACGGTCTCAATTTCTTATGATCCGCAACTCATGGCCCCTCAATGAGTTTTCGGGGTGACCAATGCGCATATTTGACGCTTCAGGAATTTGCACGGATGCAAATGATCAAAGAAATACTGTTGCCGGGACGCCGACAGCTTTGTTGGGCGAGTTGTATTCCCGTTTTGCTCGTTTTTTTCGCGATTCCGGCGCTTCTCGGTTTCCGTTATCCGTTCGAGAGCCATTTGTGCGACGTGATACTGGAAGCCTGTTGCCTTGCCGTCATGTTTCTCGGTTTCACGATCCGCGCTTCGGTCGTCGGGTATGCGACTCACCTGCGGGACGATGCTCTCGATACCTCGGGTATGTATTCGCTGATGCGACACCCGCTTTGTCTCGGGAATTTTTTTCTCGGGCTGGCCCCCATCCTGTTTTTGCACGCCTGGTGGCTGTTGATCGTCTATGGCGTTCTTTTCGCGGCCTATTATCGCGAAATTCACAAGAGGGAAGCCATTGAGATTGACCGGCGGTTCGGGTCGAAATTCCGCAAATGGGCCTCGCAAACGCCGGCGTTTTTTCCGAAAGGTTTCCGCTGGCAACGTCCGAACGCCGCCTTTTCCTGGAAAGCCGTCATCCGGCGCGAATACGGTCGTTTTTTGCTACTCATCGTGATCATGACGTTCATTGAGCACGTCGGCGACCTGGTCATTCATCGTAGCTTTGCCATTGACGCCGTTTGGGCGGTTATATTTGTTTTCAGCACGGGGCTCGGACTTTTCGTTTACTCGCTATTATGGGGGTTCAGTTGCGCGGTGGTCATCCTGTTGGTGCTGGGCGGTTTTCCCCGGCGGGCGGCAGGGCAATACTTTAATGACAGACCGGCGTTCCTGACAAGCGAAAACGCCACCTTGCCGATCTCCGAATCCTACCCCGTTTACAACCCCATTTTCGATTCCATTTACAGCGCGACGCCACGACAGGAATTTGTCGTTCCGCAAAGCCCGCCGGACGAATCGGCGAATGGAGTTCGTTCGCAAAATTATTTTCTGCCCGAACGAATTGCAGATGTGCCGACCTATCGTTCCTTGAGGCAGAATGATTTTTCCAGTGCTTTCGAATCCGACAAATTTCCGGTTTTCATCGCGAGAAACGCGCCCCGTGACGCCTGTTTTTCCAGCATTCAAAGCACGTTGCCCTTGCAAACGCCGAAGTGGGATTTTTCCTTTCCGACCTGTCGATCGTTTCGTCGCGACCGCCCGTCGATCGCGGAAGATTGCTACGTAGATCCGAGGGAAACGTATGCCGCGGGATGCTTTCGCCGAAGCAGGATCGAATTGGCAAAAATCCGTTCCGACTTCCGGAATTTTTATTCCTGTGAGAATTTCGCAAACCTTCTCGTCGGGTTCGGAACTCACGCGATCATTTCCAACACGCCGCTCGACCAGGGAATGACGGATTGGTACCAGGATCATGTCCGTTCGTCCGGTCTGGACCGTTTCAGTGACGGAGTTCGCAATATGGGATCGAACGTGGCCATCGCGCCGGTCGTCCTCGTGAGTCTGCTTTATTACAGTGACCGGATCACGGACCGTATCCGATTTTTCGAGACGCCCGTCGGCGGCACGATCGGAGAGTTCGCTTCCCGAACGACGCGGGCGTATCTCGTCGGAACGCCGACGATGCTCGTGGGACAAATGGTCATCGGCTCGGGCCGCCCGGACGACCCGGACCCCTCCTCGCGCTGGTCGCCGTTCCAGCAGAATCACGGCATCAGCGGCCACGCCTTCGTGGGGGCCATGCCTTTCATCACGCTGGCGCAGATGAGCGACAATTTCTGGCTGAAGGCCGGCTTATACACCTGCTCGACCTTTACCGCCTGGAGCCGCTTCAATGACGACAAGCATTATTTTTCGCAATGCCTGCTGGGCTGGTATCTCGCCTACTTGTCCTGCCGTGCCGTGTCGAAAACCGAGTACAAACTACTGCCCCGCGGCCTGACCGTTTTCCCAGTCATCGAGCCGCGCACGACCGGCATCGGGCTGATCTATCAGTGGTGAACGGTTTGACGCTCATCTTCGTCTATTTCGGGAATTCGACAGTCGAGAGAAATTTGAGGCTTTGCGGAACCTGGTTCAGGACGTTGTCGCTTTCATCTTCGATGAAATAATATTTGACGCCGACTTCCTGGGCTGCTTTCAACATCGCCGGGTAATCGACCTGACCGGTACCGAAAACAACGTCGTTGTTGGGGCTGGTACTGCCGCTCATGTTGCCTTCAACGCCCTTGGCCAAATCTTTCAGGTGAAAAAGTACCCAGCGGTCGGGATATTTTTTGAGCAGTTTCACCGGATCCTGACCCGGAAAAACGGTCCACAAAACATCCATTTGCATCTTGACCAAATCGGGGTCGGTTTCAGCCATGAGCAGGTCGAACAGCGTTTCGCCGTCCTTCCAGGGGAAAAATTCATAACCGTGGTTGTGGTAGTAGAACTGGAGGTCATGTTCCTTCATGCGTTTGCCGATCGTATTGAAATCTTCGGCGATTTTCCGCATCTGCTTTTCATCCATCGGTCTCTGGTGTGGAATCCAGGCGATACCGACATATTTCAGGCCGAAAAATTTCGCCTCTTCCACGACTTTTTCCGTATCCTTGAGCAGGGCGTTGTAATCGCCAAGGGCGGCGATCGGCGTCAGGCCAAGCTTGTCGAGCGTGTCCTTGAGTTCCTCTTTGGTCATGCCGTAGTGGTTGCCGATCCCGATTTCGACGAATTGAAAGCCCTGTTCCTTGACAAAATCCAGGGCCTTGGCGCCGTCTTTTTTAATGTGGTTGCGCAACGAGTAGGTTTGCAGCCCGACCGGCCCATGGAAGTCCTTGCCCGTCCCGACGGGATCGGCCGCAAACGCCGAAAGCGTTGCGAACGCAACCACTAAAGCCGTGCTGCAAAATAACAAGTGGAGCCGATATTTCATGTTGTTTTCTCCATAATTGATGTTGAAATTATACGTTTCCAAAAAACGCTTCAGCATAGCAAGAATCGAATACGGCGAAGCAAAAGTTTTGGCATGTTTCACGATCCAATCAAATTTGCACATCCTGACCCGGTATGGGGAAGGGATAATTGCCTTGATCATCGGGAAGGAGCGGCGGTTTGCTGTCCCAGGTGATGTCGTCGATTCCATCCGGAAACGCAACCACTTCCGAATTGACAATCTGGTCCCAGGTCACGATCTGTCCGGAATAAATCGCGGAACGCGAGAGCAGGGACGCAAATTGGGCTTCCGCGGCACGGTGCCCCTCATTATAGGGCTTATCATTGATGATGGCATCAAAAAACAGCTCCTGCTCCACTTCATAGGGGTTGGGTTCGGCCTTGTCAAATGCCCAGGATTTTTTCCCGGGATCCATTTGAAAGCCTTTGTACAGGGTCGTATTGGGGCGGGCGTAACTTTCCATCAGCAGGCCGGAACCTTTGGTTCCCATGACATAGTCGCTGTATCTTTGATAGCAGTTTTTGGCAAAGCGACAGTGTGACGTGAAAACCGTTCCGTCGGCGAAAGTGAACTCCGTGTAGAACGAGTCATAGGCCATCCCCCCCAAAGGCGGTACGTTGGAACGCCCGCCCATTCCCACCGCGGAGACGGGCCACATCCCCTTGACCCAACAGGCGACATCGACGTTGTGGATGCACGCGTCAATATACAGATTGCCGCCGGCCCAGTCAAAATAATGAAAATTATGAATTTGATAGGCGATTTCGCCGACTTCCGGCTGGGAAAGACGTGGTCTCGGCACGCGAACGGGGTCCTGCATGCGGAAACCCCGCAACAAGACCACATCGCCGATTTCCCCCTGGCGAATGCGTTCAACGGCTTCCTGCCGAGCCTTGCTGTGTCGCCACATCAGGCCGGAAGCGATTTTCACATTTTTTTCATCGGCAAGTTTTGCCGCCGCCTGAATGCGTCTCGTTCCGGGGGAATCGGTGGCAAATGGCTTTTCCATGAAGACGTGGACGCCCTTTTTCACGGCATATTCCACGTGCGACGGCCTGAAACCGGGCGGGGTCGCCAAAAGAACGACGTCCCCGGGTCTCAGGGCGTCAATGGCGTGCTTGTAACCGTCCAAACCGGCAAAACGGCGATCCTCGGGAACGTCGACTTTATCCGGTTTGGCTTGCGAGAGAAGCTGGTAACAGGCGTTCAGGCGTTCGGGAAAGGCGTCGGCCATTGCCACAAGCTTGACCGGCATTTTGGGATGGAGCGCATTGACCGCCGCGCCTCCGCCACGTCCGCCACAACCGACCAGGGCAATGCGAATCGTATCGTCGGATGACGCATGGACGTGAAGTTTTGAAGTGGCCAGCAAAGCTCCCGAAATCAAGCCGGCTGATTTCAAAAAACTCCTGCGATTGGATTTCATGTGTGCTGCCATGATTTTACCTTATGGGTGGGAAAGAAGTATTCATTATGAAGAAAAACCGACAGGAAGGTTTTTGCCGGGATTATTTCACCTTGTAGTCATTCAATTCGATTTTATAATCGGCCGTGCTTCCTGAAATTTCAATTTCGGCGGGAGACAACATGGCGGATTCAAAAACCGCGGGAACAATTCTCGCTTCTTCCATGCGCTTTTCGTATCGTTGCTGCACGCCGACAAGTTCGGAAGGCGAAAGTGCGGCGGCCTCTTCCGGCGTGTATTCGTAATCGACATCCACTCTTTTGGAAATCACCACGCGGAATTTTCCTTCGGGAGCTCCTGTTTTAGTGAAATCCTTCATGGTGGTTTTCATCAAAGCGACGCCGGACGGGTCCGCCTTGCCTGACGTGATCCATTCTCCGCCGCCGGAAAGCGGACTCAAAATGACGACGGCCCCATCAAGCGGCCGGCCCGCTTTGGTGACGGTCACCTTGCAGGAAACAAGTTTGGGGAAACCGTCCGGTTTTTTGGGGCCGCACCCGCCGCAAGCGAAAATGACGATGGCGAATCCGCAAAGAAATGTTTTTTTGAAAATCATCTTAAGGTCGTCCCTCACAACGAATAGGAATGGCAAAAAAGTACGCCGACGACGGTGCCGGCGTACTGTCCGGGTCATCAGATAAACGGCTACAGCGAGGAGGATTCGCCGCCGTTTATACTGCCCATGGCTCCCCAAATACCGAAGGGGCTTGCTCCGGATAAACCGTCGGCGGCCGGGTCTTTCACCGTTGCCCAGGTCAGGCCGGAACTCAGGGAATTGACGGTATCGCTGACAAACGTGACGGAACCGTCCCCGAGTCCGACGTTGACGCCGCCGGTATGGTTGCTCGTCGCGCTCATGACGCTGGAACAATCATGGCGATTTCCCGAGCCGGCTCCGCCGTCCGTCGCCGAGGGGGAATTCGGCGGGAGAATCGTCGAGAACCCGACATAAAGACCGGCCCCCATGGCGAAAGAGCCGCAACGACCGTAATTTCCGGCAGCGCCGGTATCCGGGGTGGTGATTGTTTTTCCCTGAACATAACCGAGGATGAGCCCGGGAAATTCAATGTAGTTCCCTAATTCCGATGAATAGACTTTTGCCGTTCCGGACGGAAGCTTGACCAGTCCGCTACCTTTGTTCACATCGTTATTACTTGTGCCGACAAGCGATTCACTGAACGCGATCGTGTTGGAAGTTCCGTCGGCCATACTCGCCATGCTGCGGAATTTGATTTTCGCGATGTTCGTTCCGCCGCCGCCGAAGAGTCCCCGCGTTCCCGTCCCGCCGATGTAGGTTCCCATGCCGCTGTCGCCGTAGCACATCACATAATTCGTGGTTGCTGTCCTTTGGTCGGCGCGGAACGAGAGTTTTGTGCTGTCCGAAGGGCAATTGAACGCCGTGATCGGTCCAAGACAACCTTCAGGGGTCGCCCCGTTTCCCGGCACGGGCGTGGTATAGTGAAAACCGCAAAGCATGTTGTCACCGGATGACATGAAACGATCATAACGGGCCGTCATTTCAATATAGGGGAGTAACTTGATAAAACCACTTGCCCATATCGCATGTGATTTTATGCTTCCATTTGCCGAAGGAAGTCCTTTGGTTGCATCGTGGTAGGTATGGAGCGCCAGTGACATTTGCTTGAGATTGTTGGAGCATTGCATCCGACGCGCGGCCTCACGCGCCGCCTGGACCGCCGGAAGCAGCAGAGCGATCAAAATTCCGATGATCGCAATAACGACAAGGAGCTCGACGAGAGTGAACCCCCGTACTCTTCCCGCCTTTGTTCCTTTGACGCAAAAATGGTGTTTCATGAAATTGACTCCTATAAAATACATTGGGCGACAGTTGACTTAACGGTAAATTCGTAGACGAAATAAAGAATTGCTTGATTTAAAAAACGAGGTGAGTTAGAATGGCGGGGCGTCGAATACAGGGCAAATTTCCTTTTCTTTATACTTCAGATGATTTTTTCTGCGTGTATTTTATAGGCTTGTATTGTCACTTGCTATGATTATTTCTGCATAATTTGGTATTATTTCCGCATGGACACGATTGCTTTCGAACCTTCTCAGGTGTCTTTTTTTGCGAAATTCGACGCCTTGAGCACCTTGCTGAACCTCTTCAACCTCACGTCGGACGTTTATGTTTTCATCAAGAATACCGATGAAAAATTTATGTGGATGAGCAGGAATTTATGTGATTTGCACGGGCTTAAATCCACCGGGGATTACTTCGGTAAAACGGATTTGGACCTCTCTCCTCCCGACCTTGCGCATGGCTATATGGAGGAGGATCGTCGGATCATGGAGACGCGAAAACCGATTTTGAATTGCCCTTGGATCGTCATCAATAAACAAGGGGAGCGAAATTGGTATATCTCCACCAAAATCCCCCTGGTCGGTCCCGGCAATGAAATCGTCGGGACCGCCGGTGTCATGCGGGATTGCACCAAAACCGGCGATGTTCTCCAGCCGTTTCATGAAATGAGTGAGGTAATTTCACACATTTTCAGCCACTACTCCCAAAAAATCCCCGTGGAAGATTTGGCGACCCTCATGTTTCTCTCGGTCAGCCAGTTCGAGCGGAAATTCAGCAGGATATTTCATGCGACGCCGCAGCAGTTTATCCTGAAAGTCCGCCTGGATTCCGCAATGAGAATGCTGATGGAAACCGATCTTTCCATCACGCAGATTTCCCAGAAAACCGGATTTTATGACAGCAGTTTTTTTACCAAACAGTTCAAGAAAATGCTTGGACTCACGCCCCGCGAATTCCGCCTAAAATATGTTCCCCGGCTTCGTTTATCATCCATAAGACGAAAAAAAAACGGAAACAGTGGAAAAACGGAGTAAGAGACATCTCAAGAACCGAACGCGGTGAACACCCCCGAATTTCCGGAAACTCACGTGATGTAAACACCGCGTCTTCGTGATGGCGTCCCAATAGTCCCTTTATTGTGTCGGCACAATAAGGTTTCTCTTTCAGCAAAGCCTGAAACCGAGATCATAAAGCAGTTCATTGCGAATCGGGTCGTTGGGGAGATTCCAATGCAACCCCTCGACAAGAAACGTCGCAAAGGCAAGGGCGACGATGACGACCGCAAACAGGATAAGCACCGTCCGGGAAAACCATCCGAACGCAAGGGGCATGTCTTCCATGGATTCGGGGGCGATCAACAGGTTGATTCCAACGGCAACACATTCCGCGGCGAAAACGAAAAACGCCCATGTGTAAAGATGCAGTCCCCAAACAGGCGTTCCGTAACCGGGGTCGGGCGGCGTGATGTGCAAAAGAATATGCTTCAGTGAAATGCACGCCCCGGTCAAGGCGGCGCAAAGCGTCATTCCCTCCGCCGTCACGAACGTTCGCCAGGATAATCGGCGATCAACACGAATGCGGCACAAGAGAAACGCCTGTGCCAAACCGCAAAGCAACATGGACATTCGCTGCGCCATGCAAAGGCGACAGGGAAATTCATTCCACGCAAACTGAATGTAAAGACTTCCGGTAAGAACCCCGCATATGACGAGAATATTGGCATGTATTCCCAACCAAACCAGGAAAACAAAGAATTTGGATGGGGATTTCATTTTTTGCGTCTTTCAAAAATTCAATGACATGGGCGTCGTTTCATGAAACAACACCAGCAAAACGACGGCGATCCAAACGGCCCAAAAAAGCAATATTCCGAACACGCGTTTCGGAAAGAAGTAAAACAAGGCCAATGCGACCAAAATCGAGAGAACGATGAGCGTGTCCATTTATTACCTTTTCACGTAGGGCGAAACTTTTTCGCCGCCTGCGATGGTCAGCAATGCCTCAAGTTCATCGGGGGCGATGTTTTCCGAATAAGTTTGCACGGAACCGTCACCCAAGGCGGCTTGAAACACACCCTCGTGAAAACTTCCGATCCCGTTGTAATTCCTGTTCGCGCCTTCAATCGCGGTTGAAAACACAATTTCATGATTCGGATCCATCCAGCAGACGGGTAGTAATCGTTCGACAAGCAGAATCGTGTTGGACGTCCCGTCGGTGATGTCTTTGAATTGTATCGACCGGGCGTCGGGAAACGCGGTTTGGTCACCGATCACCACAGAAATATAACAGTTGCCCGCCGTTCGAAGCGTCGGAAAACGTTGATGCAATGGTGCCGCCGCCGTTCCCGTCGGGCATTGAAAACTCCTGATTTCTTCCGAGTGAAATTGTCGGTTGTACTCGCTGTCCCACGGTTCGTCGAGCCGGATTTGATCGTAAAGTTTTTGCTGTTCGATAAACGGCAAAATCAAAACCCGCCAACTGTGCAGCGGTTTGCCGTGTCGATCGACCGTGTACGCCGGGGGAAGTGATTTGTATTTGTCATGATAATTATGCAGGGCGAGCGCAATTCCCTTGTAAGTACACGTACATTGCATCCGTCGCGCGGCTTCCCGTGCGGCGTGAACCGCCGGAAGCATCAACGCGACCATCAACGAGAACAGAAAGATCGGAACGAACAAGCGTCGTGTAAAAACCGTATTGCGATTTTTGACGTCGCCGTTCCAAAATGCGGCGTCGAGCATGGAATACAGCGCCAACGGCACATGGGCGATCCATCCCCAAACTCCAACAAAATAAAAACAGCAGATCGACGTCGACAGCAAGATCAATTGCCAAAAAAACGCGGCGTAACGTTTTTGAACGAATTGCCCGAAACCTGGCACGAACAAACTCGCCAGGCACGGCCAAAGATTGGACGTCTTTTCATTGTTACATCCATCACTGTTTGGTTCCGCAGTATCTGCTTCGATCATCACAACGCTCCTGTGAAATGGCAACGGATATCGTGGCGCCGATAAAAAATGAACCGAACTTTCAGCACTGCTTGCAGCGCCAATGTGGAGGAATAACGCAAAAACGGGGAGGGGAACATATCAAACAATATACACGATCACCCTCTCGGAATCAACAAGTTTTGGCGGAAATTTGGAGCCGCCGGTTTTTCACCCCCAGAATTCCTCCAGCGTCAATTTTTCCTTTGATCGTTTCGTTGAAAAAAAGAACTGGAACAGTTCCCAAAACCATACGCGGCGGCCGATTTTCGTGTACCATCGCATGGCGTGACGCAGGCGGGCCTCCTTGTGAAAGAGAATTCGCATCACGGCTTTGGGGCGTGCCTGCACGATGACTTCGATCAGCTTGACGCACAGGAAAACCGATCGGGGCGACATGTGCCGCGTGGCCATGACCTGGTGTTTGTAATCCCATTTGCGCTGGTCGGTCAAAACGATTTCGCGGTCTTTCATTTCGTCAAAGTACGGCGTCCACCGGTGCGGCGTCACGTACACGAGTTGAATCTGGTCCGGGTCGTAGGACAGCAACTGCTTCAGGCTGTGGTAAAAATCCCTGATCCGTTCCTCGCCGAAGCCCACGACGTAAGTCGCCATCGACAGGATACCGTGTTCCCGCAGCAATCGAATCGCCTGTCGATCCTTGGTGACGGTTCCGGCTTTTTTGATTTTTTTCAGCACGGCCTCGTCGTAATTTTCGATTCCCAACAGGAAACGCTCGAAGCCCGCCTTTTTATAGAGGTGCAAAAACTCCGCGTCACGGACGATGTTGTCCGCCCGGATGGAACCGACCAGGATGAGATTCAAATTTTTCGCGACCAGAATTTCGAGAAATTCCCGCCACGGTTCCGGGCGGGCCGACATGTTTTCGTCCGCGAAATTGAAAACCTCGACGCCGAATCGCTTGTGCAGCATTTCGATTTCATCGGCCAGCGAACGCGGAGTCCTGTGCCGCCATTTTTGCCAGAAAAGATTCTGCCCGCAATAGGTGCATCCGTGCGTGCAGCCCCTGGAAAACTGGATGACGACGGCTTTGCGGTTCCCCCAATAGGTGTAATGGCAGCCGTCCATCAATTCCCAGGCCACGCGGAAGTCGTCCAGCGTTTCGATCAACGCCGCGGGTTCCGTCGTCACCGGCACGCCGTCAATGCGCAGGGCCAATCCGGGGACCTGTTCCGGCGGTCGGTTTTGCGACAAGGCCGTCACCAGGTTCAGCGTCGTCGCTTCGCCTTCGCCGCGAACGATGTAATCGATTTGAGGGTTTTCGAGCAGAATTTTTTCCCAGTGATAGGTGGGAAAAACACCCCCGATGACCACCGTAATGTCCGCCTTCTCCCGCCTGATCGCGGCCGTGATATCATTGATCACCGGTTGCGCCGAAGTGGAGCCGGAATGCCCCAGCATGACGATTTCGGGTCGATAGGCCATCGCCTGCGCGACGATTTGTTCCGTTTTCAGATTGGCGTAATCGGCGTCAAGCAGCCGCACCTCGTGCCCGGCGTCAATCAGCGGGCCGGCGACCGCCAGCAACCCCAACGGCGGCAAATGTTCCCTGGCCAGCCGGCTCCCGATGGCAAGATGGGGCGGGTTGATGATCAGTATTTTCATGGGGGAAAACCAAGGTAGGGCGGTCACGGCGTGACCGCCGAAATTGCAGTGGGATTGATATTCCGGCGGCGGTCACGGCGTGGCCGCCCTACCTTTTCGCCGAACAAGTTCGACGGCAAAAAAATAAAAACTAAATCGACAACGAAAACTCGCAAAACTACTGCGCCACGGGGGCTTTCGGACCGGCGGATTGCGGCTGACCGGCTCGGGCGATGGCGCCCCGCATTTCGGTGTCGGACTGAATGTTCCGCAATTTGTAGTATTCGAGAATCGGCAGAGTGGCGGAATTGAGCGCATCACTGATCGCCTTGGGAACTTCGGCTTCGGCCTCGACGACCTTGGCGCGATTTTCCTCCATTTTCGCGAAATTTTCCTGCTCGGCGGCCACGGCCAGGGCGCGACGTCCTTCCGCTTTGGCCCGGGCGACTTTCGTGTCCGCTTCGGCCTGGTCGGCCTGCAATCGGGCGCCGATGTTGTCCCCGACGTCGATGTCGGCGATGTCAATCGAAACGATTTCAAAGGCCGTCTGCGAGTCGAGCCGGCGTTCGAGCACGGTTTTCGAAATGCGTTCGGGACTGGCGAGCACCTGACCGTGCGTTTCCGCCGAACCGATCGCGCTGACGATCCCTTCGCCGACGCGGGCGATGATCGTTTCCTCGGTCGCCCCGCCGATCAACTGCCGGAGATTCGCCCGCACCGTGACGCGGGCTTTGACCTTGAGCAGGATTCCGTTTTTCGCGACGCCGTCGAGCATGCGTTCGCCGCCCACCTGGGAGGGACAGTCGATCACCTTCGGGTTGACGCTCGTCTGCACGGCTTCGAGCACATTTCGCCCGGCCAGGTCGATCGCGGCGGCCAGCTTGTAGTCGAGGTCGATGATCTTCGCCTTGTTCGCGGCGACCATCGCCCGCACGACCTGCAAAACATTGCCGCCGGCGAGATAGTGCGCCTCCAGCGATTTCGAGGTCACGACTCGCGTGTCGAGTCCGGCCTGCACGGCCATGATTTTGGCCCGGACGATCACCGCAGGGTTGACCTTCCGGAAGGTCATGCCGAGCAAATCGAACAGGCCGATACCTGCGCCGGTCATGATCGACTGGATCCAAAGCGGGAAAAACCGCGCGAACAGGGCCAAAATCACGACCATGATCAGCAGCGCGATGCCGATGCCGATGAAAAACGCGATTCTTCCGGGGTCAACCTCGGCCAGGAGCAACAGTTCAAGCATGGGAAAGCCCTTTCAATGGGATCATGACGGCAATAATCAACGGCCACACACGGCAAGCCGCGCGGCTAAGATCCATTTGTGAATATGATTTTATCATAAAGGCCGCAAAAAGTAAAACCTGATGCGACCGTTATGATTATTGTGTGATTTTTAGACCAGTTTTTTCGCCTGTTCGTTGAAAAATCGGACGCACTGGGAAATTTCCGGCACGGAATTATCCCAATTGTGCTCGTATTCAATCGAAAAGACGCCCTTGAAGTTTTGGGCCTTCAGTTCGGCGAGCAGGGCCGGGACGTCGGCGACGCCGGTGCCCCACGGCACGTCGTGGGCGCCCTGGCCCTCTTTATTCAGGTCCTTGAAATGGAAGCTGATGATCCGACCGCGGAGCGCCTTGATCGCTTCGAGCGGATTGATGCCGCTGCGGAGGTAGTGGCCCGTATCGGCGCAGGCCCCGACGCGGAAACTCAAACCGGCGACGTGTTCGAGCACGGTTTTGTAGTCCCAGTAAATCGAGTCTTTCGGGTGATTGTGCAGCGCGACGTTGATCTTGAACTCATCGGCGAGTTGGCTCAGACTTTCGAGTTTATCGAACGCCGGTTCGGTGCAGATGGTTTCGATGCCCATGTCGGCGGCGAATTCCATCGTGGCGCGGTCGCAGCCCGTCACGCCGAAATTGACGATTTTCACGCCGTGGTCGGCAAGAATCGTCTTGGCCAGCAAACGCTGTTCGGGGTTCAAGCCGGGGCCGAGTCCGGCGTCAACATCTTTCGTCAGACGCTGGCCGGGATAGCCTTCGAGATAACGCAGGCCCATCGAGGCGTTCTTCTGCACGGCCTCAAGGAAGGTGAAGCGGTTGAAGGAATAGGCCTGGCAGCCGAGTCTCCAGCCGAGCAATTCGGCCCAGGGTGCGCCGCCGGAATAAATTTCGGCGTTTTCCTGCGCGAAAGTCCGGGTGGCTCCGAGCGTGGCCGCAGCGCCGGCAATGGCGGCGGCCGATTTCAACATGTTGCGGCGATTCATCATATGGGGAAGCTCCTTTCATTTTGGTGGGAGATGACATTATCTTTTGAAGGCACAATCATGAATTTCAATTGTACCAGATCGCCGGGGTGATTGAAATAGACGGCACTTGCATCAGACCGATTGTGATTGTTTCCCGTTTCTGGTAGAATATTTCGTCATCGCTTGATTATTTTTGCGCACACATTTTCCAGGAGACAATGAAATAGCATGAAACCACAGCATAACCTCCGTCGCCGTTGTTTTTTGAAGAAGACGCTTGCCGCGGCAGGTGCGGCCGTTGCCGCCCCCCTGCTCGTTCCGGGACACGTTCTCGGGCTTGACGGCGAAATTCCGCCCAGTGAAAAAATCGTCATGGGCGGCATCGGAATCGGCGGTCGCGGCGGGCATGACCTGAGCGTTTTGCTCAAAGAGAAGCCCGCCAAATTCATCGCCATCGCCAACGTCCTGAAATCGCGGCGTCAGGAAGTCAAGGACATGGTCGACAACTTCTACGGCAACAAAGATTGCGCGATGTACTGGGACATGTTCGAACTGCTCGACCGGCAGGACATCGACGCCGTGCTGATCACGCTCGGCGACCGCTGGCACACAATGGCCTCCATCGTCGCGGCCAAGGCGGGCAAGGACATCTATTGCGAAAAACCGCTTTCGCTGACCATCCAGGAAAGCCGGGCCGTCGCCGATGCGATGACGCGTTACGGCCGCATTTTCCAGGCGGGAACGCAGCGCCGCAACATCCGCAATTTCCAGATCGCCGCGGACATCGCCCACAGCGGCAAACTCGGCAAGTTGAAAGAGGTTCACGCCAATACCCTTTATCCGGCCACGACGCACAACTGGCTCCCCGCGGAACCGGAACCGAGCAAGGACGACTTCAACTGGAACCGCTGGCTTGGCCCGTGCCCATGGCGACCGTACAACAGCTCTTACATCCACGGCTGGCACGGCTATTACGATTTCCACGGCGGCGGCATTCTCGAATGGGGAACGCACACCGTCGACCTGTGCCAGTGGGCGAACCAGTCGGACGACACCGTTCCAGTCGAATACTGGCCCATCATTGACGAAAACGGGAACAAGGGTTCGGCGAACGAAGCGATGTACGCCAACGGCGTCAAGCTGGTCATGCGCGACCAGGGCTGGCTCGGACTGGGCACCTGTAGCGCCCGATACGTCGGCGAGGATGGCTGGGTTGAAACCGGCGACAGCGGCCGCATGGCCGTTTCCGACGACAGGCTCCGCAGCGACATCAAGTACATTCCCATGGCCGGCACCGACCCGGACAACCACATTCACGAATTCCTCGAATGCGTCAAATCGCGTCGCAATCCGGCGAGCAACGCCAACGTCGCGGCCAACGCCCACATCGCGTGCCATTGCGCCTATATCGCCTGGCAACTCGGGCGAAAGGTCACCTTCGATCCCGCCACGGAAACGTTCCCCGGCGATGAGGAAGCGAACCGCATGATCACCCGGGCCACCCGCGACAATTGGCGGTTTTAATCCAACAACGAAATGACCAGATTGTTTCCCATGGCAGCCCGGAGCGTAAGCGACGGGTATTACCGTTCTAAAACGGTTTCGTTTTCTGATTGATTTATGGAAACTGATTTGCCAAATGGAAACGGACCGGAAATGGAAACTTTAACCCGTCGCTTACGCTCCGGGCTGCCATTTTTCGATTGAACTCGTTGCGCCGTAAAATTAAACGAAAGAATCATTATCACACAAAAACATTATCATCACCATTAGAGATAAAAATAATAACCATGAAAACAAAAATATTCATCACGACATGCCTGATTCTGGCTTTTGCCGCCAATGCGTTCGCGCAGAACCTGATTTCCTCGCCGCCCCCGGGACTGGAGGGCAACCGCGACCAGATCGCGCAAAAACTGCTTGAAAGCAAGAACGAGGACCTGTTCATTCAAGTCCTGAAGCTGGAAGGCGACTCGCAGGAATTCCGTTATATCAAAATGATCGCCGCGAAACGGCTTTCCGTTTACGGGACGGAAAAAAGCATTCCGGCCTTGATTGCTATGCTCTCGCACCCGGAAATGGGCTACTATTCCCGGTACGCCCTGGAACCGATGCCGCTTGACGCCGTCGACGAAGCGCTCCGCGAAGCAACGAAAACGCAGAAAGGCATGAACCTCGTCGGCGTGTTGACGACGATCGGCGTGCGGCGTGACGCCGGGGCCGTTCCGTTCATCGCCCCGCTCCTGGCCGATGACGATCCCGAAGTGGTCAAGGCGGCCTATGCGGCCTACGGTTACATCGGGACGCCGGAATGCGCCGAAATTTTGAAAAAAGCGGTCGGCGATTTCAAGCCGGAAAACGAAAAAGCCGTCTGTGACGCGGCGTTGGGTTGCGCCAACCTGCTGGTCGACGCCGGCGATCTTGACGCGGCCCTTTCCGTATACGACGCCGTCATCGACTCGAAGGCCCGGCCCTTCCTCAAGGAAGGCGCGATCTACAACCGCATCATTGCCCGTGGAGCCGACGGAGCCGACGATCTGATCCGTTACCTCAATTCCGAAGACGCCGGCATTTTCGATGCGGCATTGCAAACGATTCGCCTCCTGCCCGGCGACAATTTACCGCCCAGCAGTGTCAATCCAGGAGTCTGCAATGCCATCGTTGACGAATTCCATAAATTCCCGCCGCAGCGCATGGGCCTGATCCTCGAAGCGCTCGCCGGCCGCAAGGACGACAAATCGCGCAAGGTGGCGCTGGCCATTGCGACGACGGTCGAAACTCCCGAAGTCGTTCGCGTTTCGGCCATGCACGCCCTCGGCACGCTTGATATTCCCGAAGCGGTGCCCGCTCTTCTGGTCGGCGCGGCCGACAATGGCGGACAGGGAGCCGTTGCCGAAGCGGCTTTCCGTTCGCTGGTTTTCATGACGAACGCGGACGCCGATGCCGCCATCGCCAAAGCGATGACCACCGCAGGCAATAAAATCAACGCAGCGATGATCCGCATCGCGAAGGAACGTCGCACCGCCGCGGCCACCCCGCAACTTTGGGCCATCGTCAAAACGGCGAACTCGCCCCTGCGAGGTGACGCCATCGACGCACTCGGCGAAACCGCGACCTTGAAGGACCTGCCCGAAACGGCCGGGTTGCTTGCCGGCGCGAAAAACGACGAGGAAAAGAACCGCATCACCGTGGCGCTGAGCGCGATTTGCGCCCGGATGCCGCAGCAGGCGAGCTTCGACACCGTGATCGCGATTTTCAACCAAAGCAATTCATTTGAAGTCAAAAGCGCAATGATCGACCTGCTCAAAACCATCGGCGGCCCGGCCGCGGTGGCTCGGGTGACCGAAATCGCCCTCGGCACCAACGCCCGATTGGTCGACAAGGCGACGCAGGTGCTCGGCACATGGGATTCGCCCGATACGATGACCGAAATCGCCGATTCGCTGCTCAAAGTGGCCAAAGAGTCTCGCGATGAACGCTTCCGCATTCGCGGCGTCCGCGGTTACATTCGCCTGGCCCGTCAGTTCTCCTACCCGGAAGACCAGCGGATCGCCATGATTCGGACGGCCTTCGACACGGCGACGCGACAGGAAGACAGGAATTTGATTTTCGAAATTTTCGCGCGTTATCCTTCCGTCAACATGCTGGAAGCCGCGATCTCCTACGCATCGGAAGACGGCTGTCTCGAACAGGCCTGCGCCGCGTCGGTCGCCGTGGGGGCCAAGTTGCAGGGTCGCCAGCCGCATGCGGCGGAGATCATGAAGGATGTGATTGAACTGACGAAAAACGCCGAGACGAAAACCAAGGCGGAAGCCCTTCGCGACAAGCTGGCCGGAGTCGATGAAGGCGTCGAAATCGTCAAGGCCGTGTACGGTGCCGGCGAGAAACTGGCCGACGTGACGGACAAGGTTCGCGAACTCTCCGGCGGCAGCACGATCCTGGAAATCGGCAGCTACAACGCCGCCTTCGGCGACGCGGCCCCGCAAGTCGTGAAGACCCTGAAGATCACTTACAAGATCAAGGGCGGTCCCGAAAAGACGGCGGAATTCAACGAGAACGCCCCCGTCGTTCTCCCGAAATGATCCCCGCGTTTTGCTGCCGTCACGCCGCATCGGATTTGGTGCGGCGCGATGGCGGAACGTAATATTGCATCCGATAAGCCCCGTAAATCAAGAGGTAAAACGATGTATCGCGAGACAACCTTTTACCGTGGAAAACTTCTCGCGGCGTTTTGCTGCTGCCTGTTTTTCACACAGGCTTTATGGGCCGAATCGGGATTTGAAAAAAACTGGCCGTTCAATGACGAAGGAAATGCCACGGGGGTTTTGGGGAAGGCCATGACTTTCCCCGTCGAGAAACCGCTTTCCGTCGACATGAAATTTCTGCCGGAATCGGGAACGGTTGAGCAGATCACGATTTCGGCGTGGATTCGTCCCACGACTTTTGAACGATACAACGAAATCTTTCGCCAGGAATGCAATGAACGAATCCTGTTTTCGTTGCAGGAAGAGGCCACGATTCTTTCGTTGGGGCTCAACATTAACGGTTACGTCGAATGTGACGCGCCTATTGATCGTGCCATTTTGTTTGACGGCAACTGGCATTTCGCGGCCGGAACATTCGACGGCCAAACGATGCGTGTCTATTTCGACGGTAAGGAAATCGCATCACTCGAACGGCCCGGCAAGATCAGCGCGAAACAAACGCCGAATGCTTTCATCGGTTCCTCGTCCGGAACGTCGGAATTTTTCGTCGGCGCCATCGACGGACTGAAAATCGCCGGTCGTGCCGATTTGGCGGAGCAAATTCTCGCAAGTTATCAACTCGGCTCGAAGGCGATTGACGAACATTACGCCGTCATTGACAAGGAAATCCAAAAATTTTACGTCACAAAGTCGGGGTTCGCCGAAACGCTTGCCGCCGCGCGGGCCGCCTTTCTTTCGCATGTCGCAAAAAGCGGTGATCTCCCTGATCCGCTGGGCATTCAATCGCGATTGATGGCGAAACTGCGCAATGATTTTCAAGCGGAAACGGACGAGTTCGTCATGCTCACGGGCTACTCCCCCGCGAAGATCATCATGGAAAACGATCTCTCCGGGCTTGGGCAAAAAGTCTCGCAAATCGCCGCGCAAATGGTCGAATACAAACCGATTACGGAAGAACAGTGGCGACTCGTTTCGCCGGATGAACGCGACAAGTGGCAGGAAATTGAGCGGTTGCAAAGCGAGTTTCGGAAAATCCGGCTTGACGGCAATTCTCAATCGCTGGCAATTCTCGTCGACGTGTTGAAAAACGCAAAAATGACGATCAAGGAACGTCCCCAAATCCGTGAAGCGGTGGCCCCGTGGATTGAACCGGCGACGCCCGAACCGAAAAGGTATTCGGCGGCGGAATCGGAAAAGCTGCTGCAAGACGATTGGCTCTTTCAATGCGACGGCAAGCCGACCGCGGTACGAATTCTTGATGAAATCAAGTGGACGCAATCCCTGACCGGGCGTCTCAGCGCCGAAAGTCAGGCCGATAAGAATTTTTACTCCAAGTCGCTGGAAACGCTTTCCCGGTTGAAGGTCGAAGCGGAAAGACTCGCGCAACAACAGGCTACATCACCCGAGGAATGCGAACGCCTCTATTTTACGGTGCGCGAACTCAAGCGTCAAATCACGCTCTCGAATCCGACCATCGATTTTTCGCAAATCCTGCTCGTCGACATGCCGTATCCGCACGGTTCCGAGTGGCAGCACGAAACGCGTCACCGGCTCGGTTACATGGCGAGTCCCGGCGCGCAACTTCTCGTCGTCGACGGCTTGACGCCGAATCAAAACGTACGACGACTCTTGCCGCAGGAACCGCTGCACGGTTCGTTCTGGCGACCGGACGTTTCGTTCGACGGCAAACGTGCGCTTGTCAGTTTCAAGCCGCACAATGAAAAGTCGTTTCACATTTACGAAATCAACCTTGACGGAACAGGGTTCCGGCAAATCACCGCGGGCGTGTTTGACGACTTTGACCCGGTTTATCTTCCGGACGGAAAAAATTTCGTCTTTTCGACCACGCGCGGCCACACCTACGTTCGCTGCATGCCGCCGACCAACGCGTTCGTGCTGGCGCGTTGCGACCTTGACGGGGACGACATTTACCTGATTTCGCAAAACAATGAGCCAGATTATCTGCCGTCCGTGCTCAATGACGGCCGCGTCATTTACACCCGTTGGGAATACACCGACAAACCGCTTTGGCGGTGCCAGAGTCTTTGGACGGCCAACCCGGACGGGACGATGCACAACACGTTTTGGGGGAATCAATCCGTCTGGCCCGATTTGCTCAAGGATGCCCGAAGCATTCCGGACAGCAAGCGGGTGATGTTCACCGGGAGCGCCCACCACGATTGGTTTTCCGGTTCCGTCGGAATCATCGACCCCGAGCAGGGCAATAATTTTCCGCAGGGTTTGACCAAAGTGACCGCCGACGTCGTTTGGCCCGAATGCGGAAACGGGCCGGTCGATCCCGTGGAATCACGGGATTATCACAAAAGCGGCAATTTCACGGCGTATTATTCCCCCTATCCGCTCAGTGAAAAGGATTTCATCGTCTCGGCGAACCGGAACGGAAAGTTTGTGCTTTACCTGATGGACGTCGACGGGAACCGCGAATTGATTTACGAAGGGGGCAACAATATTTTTCACGCGATCCCGATTCGCGAACGGATGACGCCGCCTGCGCTTCCCGACCGCATTGAGTGGCCGACGTATGCGGAACGTGAAAATCCGCGACCCGGTTCAATTTACAGCACCAACGTTTATCACGGTGCGCCCGCCGAACTGAAGGACAAAGCGAAATTTCTCCGCATTCTCAACATCGAACCGAAAACCTACACCCTTTGGGACAACCGCCCCTACATTTCGACCGGCCCCGTCGTTTCGATGGTGCAATCGGAAGGCGTCAAGCGAATTCTTGGCACGGTGCCGATTGAAGCCGACGGCAGCGTCTGGTTCGAGGCCCCCGCCGGCGTCGCGCTGCACTTTCAATTGCTTGATGGAAATCATCGGGCATTGCAAACGATGCGCAGCTTTACCGGCCTGATGCCGGGTGAAAGCCGCGGCTGCCTCGGGTGTCATGAACGACATAGCAGCACGCCGGACAATATGGAGAACCGCAACGCCCTTGCGATGCAGAAATCGCCGCGAAACATCACGCCGGTACCGTGGGCGAAATTCGACGATCCGCAAATCGCAAGGCAGGGCACCGCGATCAGTTATTTGAACGACGTGCGGCCGGTGCTGGATCGATATTGCGCCGAGTGTCACGAAGGAAACGGAGAGGCACGCCAGGTGTTTGACACCACGGAACGTCCCGGATTCCTGATGTTCAGCGAACCTTACGTGACGATGATCGGGGCCCCGAATTGGGGTGCGCCCGGTAATTTTCCGACCGGTGCCTGGGGCGGCGGAAGTCACGTCGGCGATCAAAAACTTCCGCCGGGATTCGACATTGCCGGGACGTTGCATGTGGAAGCGTACGGCACCGTCGACCCGGAAGCGTATGTCACCACGAAGCCGATGACCTCGCTTTCCTACAAAAGCAAACTCATTGATCTGGCCTCAAGCGGAGAGCACTACGGCCTCAAAATGGATTCAGTCAGTTTGCTGAAATTGATTCTCTGGGTCGACGCCATTTGTCCATATATTGATGACAGTCATATCCGCGACATGCCGGACCCCGTTTTTCAAGGTTCCGATTGGCTGAGCGTCACCCCGCGAGTGAAAACCGCGCCGCTGGTCGTGCGTCCGGGGCCGTTTCGCGCCAAAGACAATGCTTTCGGTGAGTACGGCAACAAGGAATGAATCCCAGATTCTCCGATGGCGGAAGCTACGCTTTTTCATGACTTCCCCCACATTGACGCAGCAAGCAGCGTTGGAATCGTGGTTCATTTTTTATCGCCACCACAATCACGGGCACTTATCGGCAATGACGCTTTCGACACCGGAAGCGGGCTTGTCCCGGATCATTCCCATCGTGCGGCGGCGTTCAAAAAATGGGCCGTGATCCAAAAAACCGTCCACGATTCCGAGTAGCCGCCGCGAAGTTTCAGCACGTCCGTCATGTCGCCACGTTGGGCGAAATTCGTTTGTTGAATCTGTTCCCCCTGACTGCCGAGCGGATCAATCAACTGACCGCAAGTTCGGAACATGACCTCCGGCAGTTTGGCATATGTCGGGTGATTCAGAATTTTCGCCAACCGCATTAGTTCCGGCGCAAGCAGAACGCCGTAAACGTCCAAATGCTGATTCTGCACCGAAACCGCCGTCCATCCCCGCGTCTTGAATGCGTGATCGGATAATCGCCCCGGCGGAAGTTCGATGTCCCAGACGTTCAAATAGCTGAGAAAAACGTCGCAGGCATGTTTGGCCGCGTCAAGATATTTCTCCTCGCCGCTTGCTTCATACAAAGACAAAAATCCCTGGAAAGCGGCGACGGCTCCTTCCTTGTCCTCGCAGTTCGCGTCGAGCGTTCCGCCCCAATATGGTTCCTGCATCGACAGGTGCCGCTCAATGTAATGATCACCTGCCTTTCTTGCGGCCTTCATGTACTCGTCGTTTTCGAACAAACGCGATGCGGCGACCAGCGGGGCGATCAAAAAACCTTCGGCCGTCGAACGGGGACGCCAATCGGTTTTGAGAATCCGCCGTGCCTGGATATCCGCGGCTTTGTCGAGGAAATTTTCCCATTTTCGCGTATCAAGTTTTTCGATCGAGCGACCGGACTCGATCGCGTTGGCGAAATTGTACATCGCCTGTCCCATCGAAACATAATCGTTGAAACCTTCCCAGGTCCCGTTATCCGTTCGATAAATCACGGCGAATCCGTTCTCGTTGAACGCGGTTCCGGAAAGATGATTGAGCGACCGCTGGATCATCGACAGGATGCGTTCCTTCTCTTTCTCATCGTCCGCAACAATCGACAGGAGTTTCTGCAACGCGAAACCGGGAGCGGCCGCCTGCCCGCACCAGCCCATGACGATCCGGGAAGCGTGCGAAGACGGGTACATGTTAAAGCCCGCATAGTGTTTGCCTTCTTGTTCGCCCTCGATCCAGCGCGACTTCGCGAAGTGGTATTTTTTCTTCACGATGGACTGGAATTCGGGAAGATCGTCGGCATAGAAAGGGCGAAACAGTTCGATGGACCGTTCGACCGGTCGTTGGAAGCAACGACCGCGGGAAACGATCGGCCAGCAATCGAGATAAAACGTTTTTTCGATGACCGTCCCGGGAAGAATCGTCATCGTCGCTTCCGGATATTTCAACCAGCCGCGCTGAACCGCTTTGGCGATGTTGTGCTTTCCGTTGTATCCGATCGGGCCGGACATCAGGATCAATTCGCTGTGCTCCTCGAAGGCTTTGACGCCCATCGACCACCATTGATCCTGATTTTTGCCACGAAGGACGCGGGTGGGAATCGTGTGTAACGCCGCGGCACCTTTTCCGTCATTTTTCTCGAGCGCGGCGAAGGGCATCGGATAGCGGTGTTCCTCGAAGATCGCGAACTCCCCGGCCCGACCGTGATAAACCGGGACGTTGTCGGGCGTGTTCTTCTCGCCGGAGGGGTTGCCGTAATAAACGGTTCCCGGCAGGAAAGTCTGCTGTCGCTCGCCGGGAACGATCCATCTCGCCGAAAGCGTCGCCTGTTCCAGGGGTTTTTCGCCAGAATACTCGAAACGGCGGACGCATTGAATCATTCCGTTTTCCTCGCGGTAAGAGTCGCGAAAAGTCATGGTCCCGCCACCGACGTTTGCTTCTCCCGACAGGATGGTCCAGCCCCCGGTTTCGAATTTTTCGGTCGGTTCGACATGAATCCAATCGCTCGGTTGATCTTCAATCCAGCCGGTAGCGATCGACCACAGCCCTTCGGCGGGCGACTGAATTTTTTGGTCGCCGCATGTTATCTCGACGGCATAATTGCCGGACGGATTTACCTTGACGGAAAGCACGGCGGCTTGTTCGTGTTTTGCCGGGAGCGTTTCCGCCGCGATCACATTTTCAGGTAGAAGCAAGATGAATCCCGACAAAAGAAAACACGGCAATGGCGATATGTTTTTCATTTTTGTTTGATGAGTCGATGGTTGTTCGTGCAATGTTACCGAAATGATCTTCACCAGCCCCAAGCGTCAGCGCGGGGTGATCGAATTTTCATCCCGCCCCCCCCCTGCTGACGCTTGAGGCTGGTTTGCATGGAAATGTGAATTGTTCTCTGTCTGTCGTGCCGGCAATAATATGGTCGTTCATGTTCCCAATTGAATTGTATCAGAAAGAGGAAGGAATCGCAATTGACGGATAAACAGAAGAATTCCCGGCTTATATTGACTTTCGATATGACGGCATGTTAGAATCAAGGGAAATTGACTTGATTTCATTCATCCAAAGGAGAAGTTAACATGCCGTTGACATTTCAACCGTTGAACCGTCGCGATTTTTGTCGCAATGCCTTGGGCGGTGCCTTGGCCGCCGCGTTTTTGGGAGCTTCAAAAAACGCCTGGGCGGAGGAATCGGTGCGAGACCATTGGGTTTTTCTCTCCGATACGCACATCCCGGGCGATCCCGATGAAGTGCGACATGGGACGAATCCGTGCAGGAATTTTGCCGCAGTCCGTGAAGCGGTTTTGAAACTCGCCGACAAACCGCGGGGCGTGATCGTCACGGGCGACTTCGCCTTCCTGCAAGGCAAGCCGGAAGACTATCGGCAACTCGCCTCCCAGGTCGCGCCTTATGCCGAAAACGGAATTCCCGTCCATGTCGCTTTCGGCAACCATGACAATATCGACAACTATTATGCCGCCTTCACGGACATGAAAAGGGAAGTGTCACCGGTTGTCAACAAGCATGTGACCGTTCTCGAAACGCCGAACGCCAACCTGTTTCTTCTGGATTCCCTTTACCAAACCAATGTCACATCCGGTTTTCTCGGCGTGGAACAACTCCGTTGGCTGAAAAAGGAACTTGACGCCCGAAAGAACAAGCCCGCGTTGTTGTTTGCGCATCATAATCTCGAAAACAGACCGAACGCCCTGATGGATCGGGAGGAATTCTGGAGCGTGGTCAAAACTGCGGAAAACGTCAAGGCGTACATTTACGGCCATACCCACGTGTACCGTCAAGAGGTCCGGGATGAGGTCCATTTGATCAATCTTCCGGCGCTGGGTTGGGAATTTCAGCTGGGCATGCAGCCGCTCGGCTGGACTGACGCGGAAATTTCCGAAAACGGGATCCGGTTGTCGTTGCACACCATCCCCGCCGACCACCCCAAGAACGGAGATGTTCGGAAATTTGAGTGGTTGCGGTAGATCGAACGAACCTTCAATCAAGGAATCAATTCCATATACCGAAGCCGTTTGAAAATTCCCGACCCCCGTGACACGGCTTGAAGGGAAATTTCAATTGGCTTTGGGACAAAGACTACGACTCGTTTTCCGGCGAGTTTTCCTCGACGACCGGTTGAGGTGAATCTTCAGGCTTCGCGTTCAGTTTTTCGATGCGTTCCAGCAGTTCCTTTTGATCCTTGTTTTTCTGCTCTTCGTGTTCGCGTTTGGCCTTTTCAAACTCGTCACGTTCCTTTTTCAGGGCTTCGATGCCGGCGCGGTATTCCTCGACCTGTTTGGCGTTTTCGGCCTGCATCTGCTCGACCGCCTTCTTGAGTTCGGCGGCTTTGGCCACCGCCTGTTGCGATTCGGCGATGGCCTTGTCCGCTTCCGCCTTGGCGGCCTGGGCCTCGGCCATGATTTTTTCGGCTTCCGCCTTCATTGCGACGGCCTTGTCACGCAGTTCGGCGGCTTCGTCCAACGTCCGGGCCGAACTGACCGCTTCCTTTTTGATTTCGTCGATCGAAAGCTTCAGCTCTTCGCGAACGCTGCCCATCATGCCTTCGACCGCGCCTTTGGCCGCATCGGCTTCCGATCGGAGTTGCTCCGCCGCAACGCGGTTCTGCATCGCAACGGCTGTCTGCTGCCGGGCAGATCGCATTGCCGGCGTTTCGATCCCCAGACCGCCGAGCAGCCCGCGCTGACGCACCATTTGTGCCTCCGCGAATGACGATGCCATGAAAAAGAAAACCAAACCAATAATCAATGCGTGCGTGTGTTTCATACGTCCCCCTCAAATATCACTTTAAATATCTTCTTTCTGCTGTTTAAATGGGTAATATTAAAATTTACCCATGCTGCTTTATGCTCAAATTATGATTCCTTCGAGGTGATAAGTCAACATTTCTGTCGACGAATATACAAAAAATCGCCGTTGCCTGTAAAAAAGAAATACGGTCCTTTTCCTCGGAAAAACAGACGATGTTCACGCTTCCAGCCGATGTGTTATACTTCTCCGTGCAGTTGTTACCGCCGTCTTTACGGATCAAAAATTGAAAAGCATGTTGTCAGTACCGTCCATCACTCCGACCGCATTCTCATGAAAATCCTTCTCGTTGCCGTCAACGCCCGTTACAGCCATGCGTCCTATTCCGCACGGACGCTCCGGGCGAACCTTGGAACCCTTGCGAACGAGGCGGCGATTTTAGAGACCGATCTCGACGTCACGCCGATCCAAATCGCGGAACAAATCGCAGGACACCATCCGCAAATCGTCGGCTTCACCGCCTACCTCTGGAACGTCCGCATCGTCGAAGCCGTCGCCCGAATCTTGCGAACGGTTTTGCCGCAGACCCGGCTCGTCGCCGGCGGTCCCGAGTTGACCTCCGAATATGCCAACGCCTCGCTTTTCGACGCCGTCATCATCGGCGAAGGCGAAACCGCGTTCCGCAACCTTTGTACACGTTATCTCAGCGACACTTCTCCCGACCGATTCACCTTTTTCGTTTCACCGTTCCCAAATCCCTCACCGCCCGAACCGACTGATGCCCTCGTGTTGCCGTTCGATGATTACACCGACACCGACATTGCCCAGCGCACGGTCTATGTCGAAACCTCGCGCGGCTGCCCCTATTCCTGCGTCTATTGCACGTCCGCGAAAACGAAGCTGCGTCTGTTTCCCCTCGAAACGCTTTTGCCCGCGTTCGACCGACTTTGGCAACGCGGGGTTCGTCGATTCAAGTTCCTCGACCGCAGTTTCAATACTCCCGTCGCACACGCTTGTGCCGTCCTCGATTTCTTTCTGTCCCGGGTCACTCGCGACACCTGTTTGCATTTTGAAATCAACGCCGACCATCTCCATCCGGAAATCTTCAACCGCATGGTCGCATTTCCCAAAGAGGCCCTGCACCTGGAGGCGGGGGTGCAGACGCTCAATCCGACCGTTGCCGCCGCCATCGGTCGAAGTACCGACATCGCGCAGACACTTGAGAACCTGCGTCGTCTCACGCATGAGACCGGCGCAACAGTCCACGCCGATCTTATTTTCGGTTTGCCCGGCGAAGACGAAGCCTCATTCGCGCAAGGTTTCAACACGCTCATCGCAACCGCCCATCCGCCGGAGGTCCAGATCAACCTTCTCAAGGGGCTTCCCGGCACACGAATTCTGCGCGACGCCCCCGCGCTGGGATTGGCGTTCAGCCCCGAACCGCCTTACGAAGTGTTGCAGACCGATGTCATGGATTTTGAGACGCTCCGGCGAATCCAACGCTTCGCCCGATGCTGGGAACTCGTCCACAACCGCCGCCGTTTTCCGAAAGAAGTCACGCAATTACATTCCGCCGTCGCGTCCGACTTCTATCGCGTCTACAGCGCTCTTGCCGACCGCATTTTTTTCGGCGAAGGCAGACTTTTCGCCATCTCCCAGGCCCGAATCGCGCAACATCTCCACGCTCACCTCGCCGACCTTGATATTGAAAAGGAATGACCGATGGTCAAAGGCGAAAGATAATGAAATTCAGACGGCTTGCTCGACCTGTTCCTTTTTTTATGAAACTACCGCACGCGGTTGACAAGCGTCCCCAGCGATTCGATTTCCACTTCGACCGTGTCGCCCGGCTTGAGATAGACCGGCGGGGTGCGCATGTCGCCGACACCCGGCGGCGTGCCGGTGTAAATCAGGTCGCCGACGTTGAGCGTGACCACCTGCGAGACATAGGCGATCAGGGTCGGGATGTCGAAAATGCACTGGCTCGTGTTCGAATCCTGCATGACCTGGCCGTTGAGCCGCAGCCGGATGTCGAGCCGCATCGGGTCGGCGACTTCGTCCTTGAGCACCAGTTCGGGGCCGAGCGGCGCGAACGTATCGAAAGTCTTTCCGAGCAGCCACTGCCGGGCGGGCTTTCCCTTCTGCCAGTCGCGAGCCGAAACGTCGTTCCCGCAGCAGTAGCCGGCCACGTAATCCCAGGCGTCCGAACCGGCGATGTCCCGGCCGCGTTTTCCGATGACGACGACGAGTTCCGCTTCATAATCGACGCGGTCGGAGACTTTCGGCAGGTGAATTTCGTCGCCGTGCGCGATGAGGGCCGACACGAACTTGTTGAACACGACCGGTTCTTCCGGCACTTCGATGCCCACTTCCGCGGCGTGATCGGCGTAGTTGACCCCGATGCAGATGACCTTTTCCGGTCGCGGAACCGGCGGCAGGAGCCGGAACGGTTGCCCGTCGGAATTCGCACGGGGAAGCAATTCGTCAAGCGACGCGGCAAAGGGGCGACCGCTTTCGACCGCCTTGTACGCCCTCGCGAGCATCGCGCCGCCGTCCTGCGGCAATGCGGCGAGAAAGCGTTTGACGCAATGCGGGATGTCCGGGTCGGCGTCGTTCAAATCGACGAAGCCCGCCTGTTGCGATGACCGGCGTGCCGCGAGACGCACGCCGCGTTCGGATTGATAGCTGATCAGTCGCATGGGTCGATAAAAATCTAGTGATGCGCGTTATGGTGGGCCGACTCGACGCCGAGCAGGCGGTAGGCTTCGGCCAAAAGTTGCTCGAAACGGATCGGCTTGGGCAGCATGGCGTCGCATTTCATCCAGCGGCGTTCCGATTCGGACGACATCGAAAAATCCAGCCCAAACTTGCTGTTGGCCGTACTCACGATGATGATCGGCATGTCCGGGTATTTCTTTTTGATGTGGAAGGCGAGCGAAAAACCGCTGTCCGGGTTGTCCATGACGAGGTCTGTCAAAACGATGTCGAACTTTTTCGTGTCGATCAGTTCCATCGCCTGTTTTTCGCTGTCGGCTTCGGTGACGACAAAGCCTTCTTCGGCCAGTTTGGCCACGTTGTTGTCGCGGAAGGTGACGCTGTCGTCGACGAACAGCATATTGAACGTTTTGGTGATAATCATTATATATTTCCTTGTATGTTATATTCGGTTTTTTACCAAGGTAGGGCGGTCACGCCGTGACCGCCGCGATTTGCATCGTATATGGAAAAATTCAAACGGACTTACAGCAGCGATTCGCGTTCGTGATAGAACGTGTGCAACAGTTCGTGGGCCTTGGGGCCGTTCGGTTCGCCGAGGAACTCCTCGTAAAGCTGCTTCAGTTCGGGGTTCTTGTGCGAAACCCGCAAGGTTTCGCAGGCGTCGATGTTGTAAAGGGTCTGCATGCGGGCACGCACCTTTTCGTGCGTCGTGCCGTAGGGCTGTCCGCCGCCGCCGACGCAGCCGCCGGGGCAGGTCATCACTTCGATGAAGTGCAGATCGGTCTTTTCGCCGGAACGGATCGCGTCAAGCAGTTTTTTGGCATTGCCCAGTCCGTTGACCACGGCGACGCCGACGTTCATGCCGTTGATTTCGAGGTGGGCTTCCTTGATGCCGTCGAATCCGCGAACGGCCTGGACCTTGAGGTTCGGCAGTTCGCCGCCGGTCAGCAGGAAGAAAGCCGAGCGGATGGCCGCTTCCATCACGCCGCCGCTGGCGCCGAAAATCTTGCCCGCCGTACTGCGGACGCCGAAGGGCGTGTCGGCGGGTTCCGGCTCCAGTTCGCGAAGGTCGATGCCGTACATGCGGATCAACTGTCCCAGTTCGCGGGTCGTCAAAACGGCGTCAGTGTCGTGGTAGCCGTCGCGTCCCATTTCGGGGCGGCCGGCTTCGAACTTTTTCGCCGTGCAGGGCATCGCGGCCACGCTGAAAATCTTGTGCGGGCTGATTCCCTTCTTTTCTGCGTAAAAGGTCTTGATGATCGGCGCGAGCATCTGCATCGGGCTTTTGCAGGTCGAGATATTCGGGATGAAATCCGGGTAGAACGTTTCGACGTATTTGATCCAGCCGGGCGAGCAACTGGTGAACATCGGGAGGACGCCGCCGGATTTGATGCGGTGAACGAGTTCGCTGCCTTCCTCCATGATGGTCAGGTCGGCGCTGAAGCTCGTGTCGAACACGGCGTTGAAACCGAGCCGCCGCATGGCCGCGTGCATGACGCCCATGACGTCCTGCCCGATCGGGATGCCGAATTCCTCGCCGAGCGAAATGGAAACGGCCGGGGCGTGCTGGATCGTGACGTGCAGGTTCGG
>JAVBQX010000324.1:0-10064 GCA_031548645.1 Thermoguttaceae bacterium | reverse complement strand
CATGTTCAAGCAACTCATCCCGTCCGGCGATGACTTCCGGGAAGGTTTGACGGCCGTCATGTCGATTCGGATGCGAAGCCCGAAATTTCAGGCTCAAACCAAAGGACGTTTGATGAACCATGAAGCCGAAGGGATTGTCAATTCCATCATCGGTGAAGGCTTGGCGAAATTCCTCGAAGAGAACCCGAAGACGGCGCAGACCATCGTCAAGAAGGGGCTGCTCGCCGCCGAGGCGCGCGAGAGCGCCCGCAAGGCCCGCATGATGGTCCGCGAACGCAAGGGAGCCCTCAGCAGCGGCGGCATGCCCGGCAAGTTGCGCGACTGTACGAGCCGCGACATCGAAAAATGCGAACTTTACCTCGTCGAAGGCGACTCCGCCGGCGGTTCGGCCGAAGGCGGTCGCATGAGGGAATATCAGGCCCTGCTGCCGCTCCGCGGCAAGGTCATCAACGCCTACAAGGCCCGTGACGACAAGGTTTTGGCCAACGAAGAGGTGCGCAGCATGATCGCGGCGCTCGGTTCCGGGTTCGGTGCCGACGTCGACCTGAGCAAACGCCGCTACAACAAGGTCGTCATCATGACCGACGCCGACGTCGACGGTTCGCACATCCGGACGCTGCTGCTGACCTTCTTTTACCGGCAGATGTACGACCTGCTCAAAGCGGGACACGTTTACCTGGCCCAGCCGCCGCTGTACCGCGTTTCGCAAAAGACGGGCAAAAAAACCTCAACATACGTGCAGACCGACGAGGAAATGAAGCGACAGTTGCTCGAACTCGGCATGAATGGTGCGCAGTTCCAGGCCGAAGACGGCACCCTCATCGAAGGCGACAACATGGAACGCCTCTGCCGCACCTTGGCCGCCATTGAGGATTCGATCGTTGCGCTCGAACGCCGCGGGATCAGTCTCAAGGATCACGCGACGCGACAGGACCCGGAATCGGGACGGCTGCCCGTCTTTCACATTCTCTGGAACCGCAAGGATTACTGGTTCACCACCACGCAGCAGCGGGACGAATTCATCGCCAAAAACCAACAGGAATCCGGCGAGGAAGCGACCATTTCCTCCGAAAACGGCAACGACGACGAACTCGAATCGCAGGGCGGGCAGAAGATGCGCATCCTGGAAATGCATGAAGTCCGTTCGATCAACCGCCAGTTGGCCGATCTGCGCGAAATGGGCTTCGCCATCGACGCCCTCATGCCGAAGGAACGCACCGGCGTGCAGACCTCGCGCTATTCCCTCAAACGCGGCGAAAGCGTCACCGGACTGGAGGATTTGCGCAGTCTGCTCAGCGCCGTGCGTTCGGCGGGCGAAAAATCGCTCGACATCACCCGCTTCAAGGGCTTGGGCGAAATGAACGCCGAAGAGCTTCGCGAAACGACGCTCGACCCGAAAAACCGTGTCCTGATCCAGGTCACGATGGAAGACGCGTCCGCGGCCGACGACCTGTTCCGCATCCTCATGGGCGACAAGGTCGAACCCCGTCGTGAATTCATCGAAAAACATGCCCTCGAAGTGAAAAATCTCGACGTGTGATCGGGTGTCATCGAAATGACGTTCAGGATGTTTTTATCTCGTATGGAATTACCCCGTCAGGGGTAACATGTTGGTAGAAACGATGTCCCGACACAAGTGCCCTCAACCCCTGCGGGGTTGCAAAAAAATGGGGGGGCGCTCTATCTACCAATATTTTGTCCCTACGGGGCAACAATAAGGCTCCGTCGGGACCTCTCTGTCCGCCGATTTCCTTCTCCTGAAGAAATTTCTCGAAATTCCAGTTTTTCCGTTGACAATGAAGTTTTATTTTGATAGATTTATTGCAGTAGATTTATAAAAGAAAACATAGTATCTATTGAATAATTAGCCGTTGATCGAAAACCAACGCGTCTTAGCCGTCGAGCTTGCTCGACGTTCCCCGGAATTTAAGAAGGAGATTTCGCCATGAAAACGCCGAACATCGGGCGGGTACAGATGAGGATCATGCAATGTCTTTGGTCGCGAAAACGTGCGAACGCCCGGGAAATCACGGATTTGCTCAACGACGAAGAGCCGATCGCGCACAGCACGGTGCAAACGCTCCTGCGGCAGCTTGAGGAAAAAAACGTCGTCGCGCATGATTCCGAAGACCGGACCTTCGTGTTTTACCCGCTCGTCAAGGAACGCGATTACAAAAAAGGGGCGACCCAGGAACTGATCGGGCGCTTTTTCGACGGTTCGCCGTCGGAACTTTTCGCATTTCTGCTCGAAAACGAAACGGTCGATTCCGAGGAATTGGCTAAAATCCGCCAGTTGATTCAAAAGCAAAACCAACGCAAAAAAGGAGATTGAACCATGACGACGATTTTTTTAACCGTGCTCGTGTTTTTGATTCAATCGACGCTTCTTTTGGCGGTCGGGCTTTTGATCGGCGTTTCGGTCGGGCGAAACCGCGCGATGTTGCGTCAGGTGGTCTTCCGCATGACGCTCATCGCGGTATTGGTTTCGCCGGTGATTTCGCTGTTATTCCCGAAGCCCGGCGTCCCGGGGCTTGCCGTTTATCTTCCGGAATTTCTTCAACCTGCGGAACAAATCGCGGTCGTTGAGCCGGAAGCGACGCCCGTCATTCCGACGCCGCTACCGCTTGAAACAAAAACGGAAGTGACGCCGGTTGCGATGTCACATTCCATGCCGGAACTGACGGAACAGCCGCAACGTCAACATCGAGCTGAAACGGCACCGGGTGTTGTTATTGAACAACTACAAACAACACCGGAGCCAAAACTATCAGCAACGCCGACGCCCGTTGTTGCCCATGCCACAAAGCCGTTTCCGATTCATCGCATCGTGATTGGTTTTCTCGCGATTTGGGGGCTCGGCACGTTGTTTTTCCTCGTGCAATTGATCCGTTCGCATCGTCGTGCCGCTGCGATGATCCGCACGGCTGTCACGGTCGAACAATCATTGATGTTGCGACTTGCGTCATGCGCCGAACGACTCGGCGTCAAAAAACCGGTGCGGCTTTTGCAAAGTCCGTTTTTTTCAAGCCCGTGTCTGCTGGGAATTCGCAAGCCGACTGTCTTGCTCCCGGACGCCATCCCGACGCAGGATCGGGAACTCGACGCGATCCTCGTGCATGAGCTGGCCCACCTGATCCGCAGCGACATCGCATGGTTTTTGCTCGCGCGGATCATGTCGGCGATTGTTTTCTTCCAGCCGCTTCTTTGGGTGCTCAAACGAAAGATGCACCAGGCGTCGGAGGAAATTTGCGATGACGAAGTGCTTCGTTTCGGGATTGATTCCAGCGTTTACGCCGAGCAACTGCTGGACGTCGCGTCGAAATACGTGCCCGGCGAATCGATTCCCGACTGCGTGCTGACGATGGCCTCGCGCAAGAGCCGTTTGCGGATGCGTGTGGAGCGGATTCTCGATTCAAGCCGCATCATTTCCGTCGCCGTCAGCCGCAAATCGCTGATGTTCGTCGCAGCCATGACGATCCTGCTCACCCTGATCACCGGCAGCTTTTCGATTGAAACCAAAAGCAAGGTCAAGGCGGATGATCAAAAACCCGTTGCGGGGGAAAAAATGAATGCAACGCTCGAAAAAACATCCGAAAACGGTTCATTTCGTTATCAATACACGTTTTCCGGAACGGTCGTTGATGCGGAAAATCAGCCGGTCGCGGATGCCGTGGTCGATTTTTTAGGGCGCAAGGGCGTGACGGATTCGGAAGGACAATTCAGTATTGATTATCAGGACAATCTTGAGTTGAACAAAACAATAGTGGTAATAACGGCGGCCAGTGCCGACGGAACACTGCATGGATATGATAAAGCCTTTTTACAGACAGATGCGGCAAAAAAACCGGGTTCCATCCATGCAACCGGATCGAAAGAAAAGCTATGGCCGAATCCACGCATTGTTTTATGGCCCGATTTGACGATGACGGGAAAAGTGGTTGATTCCGAAAACAATCCCGTGGTCGATGCGGATGTCTTCCTTTTTGATAATCTCAACGTTCCGAGTAACGAAACCAAAACAGACGAAGAAGGCATGTTTTCGATGACCTTTCCCGACAAAACGCCGCTCGAATATATTTATGTCGTCAAGCCGGGTGCCGGTTTCGATTACATCAATTTGCCGGTCTATCGCACGTTTTCCAACAACAAGGAAACTCCGCCACCCGATTATAAGGGGCCCTATTCATTCAAACTCGAAGGAACGAAGCCGTTTTCCGTTAAAACGCTTGGACCCGATGGAAAGCCACTGAAAGACGCCAAAATACATTTGGGGCTTTTATGCGATCCTCGCAAAGAAATGGTTCCCGGTTCCAATATGAAGGGGGTTCATATCGGTCACGTTCCCAAGCTGACTGCCGTCACCGACGAAGCGGGAATCGCAAGCATCGATTGGTTCCCGAGCTGGCAGGGAAAGACACCTTTTTCAGCGAGCTTTTATCGAGAGCAAAAAGACAGAACCGATGAAAATCGATTGGAGACGGAGCAATCGACATATGTCTTTGACCCTGAAAGCAACGAACCGATGACGATTCAATTTGTGCGATCCGTTCCATTTCATGGAATTGTCAAAAATTCCGAAGGGAAACCGGTATCCGATATCCGTTTGCGGCTTGATTTGGAGGATAAATCGACAAATTTTGCGCCGCAATCAGTGGAAGAGGACGGTCGTTTCACTTTTTCTGTTCCCGAAGGAAAAACGTTTGACATTACCGTCGCCGGAGAATTTTGGGACGCGCCGCCGCTTCACGGTCTCAAGGCGGTGGCCGGTCAAAACAACGAAGAACTTGAAATCATTGTCCACAAAACAACACGGGTATCCGGTCAAATCACGTTCGGGCCGGAGAAAAAGCCGATGCGTAATCTGATGGGAACCTTTGTCAACGAATTTGGAAATGAGCGCGGATTATATGTTCCCGGTGAGTCTGAAGATGACTTCGTCTTTTTCGCCGGGCCGGGAGAGTATGCGATTTATGTCGGCCCGAACTCGCATGACATGCTGCATCTTGCCAGGTTCTCCGTTCCAAAAGGACGCGACGAATTTGAGGTGAACATTCACTTAGATCGTGAACCGGGCATGGAAGATTATCAAAAACTTAAAAATCATCCTGAAATACGGGGACGAAGCTTGGGAAGCTCGTCGTTTGGTGCTCCGAAATATCTCCCGCTGGATTACGGGTTTCAGACTGAAGTCACGCATGCGCCCCGTTCCGCCGGACACGCTTCCCAATGACCATTACGCGCCCAACGGCGTGATGGGGCCCGTCGTTAAACGCCGACGGGCCGTGATTCTTTCCGCCGGAAACCGAATGCTATTTGCTCATGACGCGTTTGATCGCTTCGATCAGCACGTCCATCGGGAAAGGTTTCCGGAGATACTCGTCAACGCCGAGTTGTTCGGCGTATTCCCGGTGACGGTTTCCCTCGTTGGCCGTCACCATGATGATGCGGGTCGGCTGCTTTTCGATTTGCCGCAAGGTTTCGAGCACGAGAAAACCACTTCGTTTCGGCATCATCATATCGAGGATCAGCAGGTCGAACTGTTGCCGCTCGGCGAGGGCCAGTCCCTGACTGCCGTCCCGGGCCGTCGTCACCAGATATCCGTTCGCTTCGAGCGCGATTCGCATCGATTCCAGAATTTCCGGGTCGTCGTCGACCAAAAGGATATGGGTTTTCGCTTCCGTGTCAGGTCGGGATGTCATGGGGCTCTCCAAAAAGGCAATCAAAACGTGCGTGCAACGATATTCGGACAAATTTTCAGAACATTCTGTAGTTTACCACAAAAGTCACGTTTTGTTCAAGTGTGGTTTGTCGCCGATTCGCAATAATTCGTCCAAATTGCCCGATTGTCAATTGTTCGGCATTTTTTTCCCGCTAGAATGATTTGAAATTTTTCCAACAGATTACGTAAATTCCGTTTCGACCATTATCGTTATGCGTGTCATCGAAATTTTCGCTTCCCGACAGGGTGAGGGGCTTTGGGTCGGCGAACCCAGCGCGTTTGTGCGGCTGGGCGGCTGCCATTTGCATTGCCGATTTTGCGATACCCCTTATGCCGCTTGGGCTTGTGAACCGGGTGAGGAACTGGCTGTTGACGAAATCGTCGACCGCGTCGCGTCACTGCATCAGCCGCATGTTGTCATCACCGGGGGGGAGCCACTGCTTTTTCCCGAAACGGTCACGCTGACGGAACGCCTTGACGCATTGGGGTTTAAGATCACAATTGAAACTTCGGGCACGATTGAGCGACCGGTTTGCGCCTATTTGATGTCGATCAGCCCGAAATTGTCGAATTCGACGCCCGACCCGGCGTTTGACGCGGGCGTGACCGAAGCGGTGGTTCGCAGTCACGAAAAAAATCGCACAAATCCGGGTGTCTTTGCGGGATATCTTGGACGATACAATTATCAAATCAAATTCGTGGTCGATACGCCGGACGATTTGCCGGAAATCGAGCAATTTTTGTCCCAGTTTCCAAAAATCGAACGGGGCCGCGTGCTCCTCATGCCGCAAGGGGTGACGCGCGACGCCCTGACCGAACGCGAAGTCTGGCTTCGCCCCTACGCCGAGTCGCGCGGTTACGTTTTTTGCCAACGGATGCAGGTTTTCTGGTACGGCAACACGCGCGGAACATGAGCAAAATGCCCGGCCGCAAGAAAATTTCAATTGGTTATGGCATAACACGAAGTCGCTGCAATCCTCAAGCGTAAAACCCGGCGACAACCTGCACGACCGCGTTGCAGAGTGTGCGGAGATCGTGTTCGCCAATAATGTAGGGCGGCATGAGGTAAACCAGTTTGCCGAACGGTCTGACCCAGACGCCGGAATTGACGAAACGTTTTTGCATCGCGGCCATGTCGACCGGCGTTTTGGTTTCGATGACGCCGATCGCGCCGAGAATGCGAACGTCGGCGACGCCGGAAAATTGCGAGGCTTCCGCAAGCGTTTCTTTCAAAATGGCTTCGATGTTGTTGACTTTTGAAGACCAATCGGATTCAAGCAACAGATCAATCGACGCATTGGCCGCGGCGCAGGCGAGCGGGTTGCCCATGAACGTCGGGCCGTGCATGAACGCGCCGGGGTTGCCGCCGGAGATCGTCGTGGCGACCGAATCGGTCGTCATCACCGCGGAAAGCGTCATGGTTCCGCCGGTCAACGCCTTGCCGAAGCAAACGATGTCCGGCGCCACGTCGGCGTGTTCCATCGCGAAAAGTTTGCCGGTACGTCCGAAGCCGGTGGCGATTTCATCGAAGATTAGCAGCGTGTGCGTCTCGTCGCACAGCTCGCGGAGACGCCGCAAATACCGGGGCGAATAAAAATGCATCCCGCCCGCTCCCTGCACGACGGGTTCGAGAATCACCGCCGCGATGCGGTCACGATTCGCATACAGCTTCTCTTTCAGATCAAAAATGAATGTTTCGTTCCATGCGTCATCAAAACGACAGGCGGGTGTCTCGGCGAAAAGATGCGGCGCGAGCACGCCTGTGAAAAGCGAGTGCATCCCGGTTTCAGGATCACACACGGCCATCGCCCCGAACGTGTCGCCGTGATAACCTGACCGGACGGTGAGCAGCCGGTTGCGATTCAATTGTCCGGCGGCCTGCCAATATTGCATCGCCATCTTGATCGCCACCTCGACGGCGACGGAACCGGAATCGGCGAGAAAAACTTTCGTCAACGGCTCCGGCGTCAATGCGATAAGTCGCCGCGCCAACCCAACGGCGGGTTCGTGCGTCAAACCGCCGAACATGACATGCGACATTTTCGCCAGTTGATCGGTCACGGCACGATTGATGACCGGGTGATTGTAACCGTGAATCGCCGCCCACCACGAGGACATGCCGTCGACCAATTCGCGACCGTCCGTCAGTCGGATTCGCACGCCGCTCGCCGACGCGACCGGATAAACCGGAAGCGGGTCACGCATCGACGTGTAAGGATGCCAGAGATGTTCGCGGTCGTATGCGAGCAGTTGTTGCGGGTCGTCGATCATGTTTTCAAAACGCAAACAATGGTGAAAAATCAATGTCGGGAATATTATCAAAATCAATGATCGGCATTTCGATCAGCGCACCGTCACGGCCCCGTTTTTGGAGTTGTTCGCGGAAAATTTGCAGCGAGTCATCACGAATTATTGTGTCAGATAAAGGATGGTGATTGAACACGATTCCGGCAATCGGAATGTTCCGATGCGTTGCCGCTTCGAGCGTGAGCAGCGTGTGGTTGACGCTCCCCAATATCCCCGACGTGACGACAATGAGCGGATATTGTGGCTCCTGGAGATAATCGCCGGTCAAAAAATTCCGTCGGATCGGAACGTGCAATCCGCCGGCCCCTTCTAAAAGCACGACGTCAAACGTTTCGAGCAATTGTCGCGTGCATGTCGTGATGACCGCAGGATCAATGACACAATTTTCCATTTCGGCGGCCAGATGCGGCGAAGCGGGAAATTTGAAAACATACGGACATGTCGTGCCGTTGACGTCTTCCGCAAACGGTTCCACGCCCATCAAACGGCGGTGAAGCAGAATGTCGTCGGAAATCTTTTGCGACGTGCCGGTCTGCACCATTTTCTGCGTGATGACATGGACGCCCTGCCTCATGAGAAACCGTGCCGCAAGCCCCGTCGCAAACGATTTTCCGATGTCGGTGTCAATGCCGGTGATAAAGTAGACTCTCATTTTTCGTAGTATTTTTTGCCATCACCATATGCTTGGGCTTTGATTCGTTATACCTATTGAATCCCGCCGGAAAATGACCAGCAAGAACAGCTGCCGGGAACGCAGCGCAGCGGAGTGAGGGTTTTCCATCCGAGGAAACGTTCAATTCCCTTGTTCATACAAGGAACATCGCAGGAATTGATATTTTGCACAAAATGGCAAGCGTGCTCCCCGGTCACTCCGTTCGTTGCACTCACTGCGTTCCCGGCTGCTGTTCTTGCGGAATACTTATTGGCTATGGTATAACTTCGTCAAAACCTGTCCTGCATCGGCGAGGTCGGCGGTTCGGGCGGCACGTCTTCGATGTTGATGTAGCCCGGCGCGAGCGTCGTGAGGTATTCGGCCAGGAGTTCGGCCTCGGCGTTGTTGCCACACCACGGCGGCATCGATTTGACGCGGTGGTTGAGGTGTTTCACCGTTTCAGTCAGCGATTCCCTCGTCCCGTCGTAGACGAGCGGCCCGATCGCCGAATAGCCGTGCGTCGCCGCGTGGCAGTCGTTGCAATGGTGCATGAAAACCATCCGCCCGACGGCCAGGCGGTCTTTTTGCGGGTATTTCAGCAGTTCGTATTCGTCGAAATGATCCGCCGCGTCTTCCTGCCAGAGATCGGGGTAACGTTCCTTCAAAGCCTTCGCGGTCCAGTAGCCGTTTTCGAGGAACCCGGTTTTTCGGCATTGTTCCACGTCGCTGACGAAAATCTGGTTGCCAAGCACCGTGGCGTCGACGAGATAAGGTTTGCGAATCGCTTCGCGCACGAATTCGGCCGTTCCCAGCGAACCGAAACCGAACAGCAGCAAACAGACGGCAAAGCCCGTGTTGAGCGTTTTCGGGTCGCGCATGGGCCCGAAGATGATCAGCAATGTCATCGCGCCGACGGCCGCGACGAACACACCGGCGAAAATATTCAGCGCCGCCGAACGTTCGAGAATGACGTGCGAAACGTCGGGCAGGTTGGTGTACCATCCGGCGAAACCGGCCAGCATGAGCACGAGTCCGAACACGAGCGGATAACTCATCCGGCGGACGGTTTTCACGCGGGTCGGCTCGTCGTTCCGCAGCACAATGGCCGCATGTACGAACACATAAAGCGCGCCCAGCACGAGCGAGGCCCCGGTCCGCAGCACGGTTTGCGGCAGCCACTGCACGTTGAAAAAGGCGTGCCAGAAATTGCCCGTCTCGCTCCAGTTACCGAACAAGCCCGCCGAATTGAGCATGAAGGCCGTGATGCCGGTGATCAGCACGAGACTCACCCACGCGGCGAAGGCGTAAATCCAGCCGATAATGGCGTGCGTTTTCAGCGGCAACCGGTCCCAATAATAATAAAACGCGAACGCCGCGACGAGTTCG
>JAVBQX010000224.1:0-22696 GCA_031548645.1 Thermoguttaceae bacterium | reverse complement strand
AAGTCTTCCGCAAGAACAGCAGCCGGGAACGCAGTGAGTGCAACGAACGGAGTGACCGGTGTGGGGCGTGTCCGTTTGTGTAAGCGTATTTCGCGTTTTCGGTTTGCCGTTCGAAATCTTTCGGGAATCGACGTGCTTTCTGTCTCGCAGCTCCTCGCCCCGGTCACTCCGCTGCGCTGCGTTCCCGGCTGCTGTTCTTGCTCATCATTTTCCGGCGGAAGCCTTGGATCGTCGAGTACGACGATGTAGCCGCTCGGAGATCGGCTACCCACCTTGATGCAGTCATTTTTCGCGATATTCGTAAAAGATACGATTACGCGCTTTTTTGCTGGATTCGCGAGGGAAGCGGGATCACCTGCTTTTGGCCCGCGACCACGTCTTCGTTGATCTCGTATTTCGCGCCGGGCGGCAGGTCGGGCAACTCGAACATGATGTCGAGCATGAGCGATTCGACGATCGACCGCAGGCCGCGGGCGCCGGTCTTTTTCTCGTAGGCTTTCCCGGCGATGGCCCGGATCGCGCCGTCGGTGAAGACCAGCTCGGCGTCTTCCATTTGGAAGAGCTTTTTGTACTGCCGGATCAGGGCGTTTTTCGGTTCCTGCAACACGCGGACAAGCGCGTCCTCGTCCAGCGGATTGAGCGTGGCCAGCACGGGCAGGCGTCCCAGCAGTTCGGGGATCAACCCGAATTCGAGAATGTCGTCGGAAACGAGTTGCGACAGGTATTGCGCGTCGCGATCGTCGGCCGATTTGGCGTTTTGGGCCGAACCCTGGCCGAACCCGATCGATTTTTTGCCGAGTCGGCGACCGACGATGTCTTCGATGCCGACGAATGTCCCGCCGCAAATGAACAGGATGTTCGTCGTGTCGATCTGGATGTACTGCTGTTCGGGATGCTTCCGTCCGCCCTGCGGGGGAACGTTGGCAACGGTTCCTTCGAGCATTTTGAGCAGGGCCTGTTGTACGCCCTCGCCGGACACGTCCCGGGTGATCGACACGTTGCGACTTGTCTTGCCGATTTTATCGATTTCGTCAATGTAAATGATACCGCGCTGGGCAGCTTCAATGTCGAAGTCGGCGGCGTGCAAAAGTTTGAGCAACAGGTTTTCGACGTCTTCGCCGACGTAACCGGCTTCGGTCAGGGTCGTCGCATCGCCGATCGCGAAGGGCACGTCGAGAATGCGGGCCAACGTTTGCGCGAAGAGCGTTTTCCCCGAACCGGTCGGCCCGACAAGCAGGATATTTGACTTGTCGAGCGCGACATCATCCGACTGTTCCGCGGCGATCAACCGCTTGTAATGGTTGTGCACGGCGACGGCCAACACCTTTTTCGCGTGGTCCTGACCGACGACATATTGCGCCAGTTGCGCGACGATTTCGCGCGGGGAAGGCACCTTGCCGAGTTCCTTTTCGGAAACGTTGCGTTTTTTGCGTTCCTGAGTCAAAATGGTCTGGCACAGGTCGATGCACTCGCCGCAAATGTAAACGTCGCCAGGTCCTTCGACCAGTGGCCCGACGTCACGATAGCTTTTCCGGCAAAAAGAACAAAAGGCGTTCTTTCGATTGGTGTTCGTCCGACGTTCTGTAGTGAAATCCCGTCCCGAGGGCATAAATGATCCTTTTCAACGCTAAACGGTTATGTCACACAACCGAATGAGTTTACGGCAATAAAAATTTGCTCAAACGGCCATCGTCTTTCAAACCGTGATACGTTTGGCAAAGCACTAGGCTCACTACGCAGCATCGGTAAAAAAGTTCCCTCGATTTTTTGACAGCCCCGTGACATTCCCTGTCAAGGCAGATCGTCTCCATTAAATATAAACCATGATTCCTCATGGAGTTTTGACTGAAGTAAAAATTATGATTTTCTTCGTTTTTTTGCGAAACCCCCTAAAAATTTATTTTGTATCAGCAAAACGAATCGAAAAATTACGACCTGAAGCAGTCATCGACCGAAGTGAACCGAAATCTTTGAACCGCTTTGGATTGGCGTCGCGTTCGTTGCGACTGTCTCAACTGCGATGATTGACAAAAAAAGTCCCAACAGGAAAACCTGTCGGGACTTTTGGCTAACTATCAGGAAACCCTCACGGTTTCACAACATTTTGTGGTCTTTCGACTTGAAACACACCAAAATTGAATTTAGTATGAATCGCGACCGCCGCGGGGACGGTAGCCGCCACCGCCACCGCCGCCTTGACGCGGAGTGGCCGGACGAGCTTCGTTCACCCTGAGGGTACGAGCATCAAGTTCCTTGCCGTCGAGGGCCGAGATGGCGGCATTCGCTTCATCGGCGTTCGGCATTTCAACAAAACCAAAACCTTTGGAGCGTCCGGATTCGCGATCCGTGATGACATCGCTGGCGCTGACGGTTCCAAATTCCTCAAAAGCGGTCCGGAGACTGTCTTTTGTGGTACGATAACTAAGGTTACCTACGTAAATCCTCATCGAAACAAACTTTCAGCCGTCATAAGCCAAAAAAGTCAAAAAATCCGCCCCTGACGGCGAAAGCAGATTTTTCCGGTGCACATTATGAAGGATGCACCCTTCCTTATCAAAAGGTAAAACTAATAGGGAGTAACTGAAAGTTGAGAGAAAATTCTTCCCGGTCAACGATTCGTTATTCACTTTTAACTTTTAGTTTTCAATGGAGGCGGCGGGAATTGAACCCGCGTCCCGAAACAGATCGGAACAAGCGTCTACGTGTGTGTCTGCCGATTTGGGTTTTAAACCGGTCGGCCTCGCGGCAGCGCGATGCGTCCCAGTCGATCCGAAAACAAAATTTAACCTTGGACGTGTTCGGCGTGATCAAAGGCGGTCCGAATTTGTCGGCCGGAACTTAAATCACTTCGGCGATGATCGAAGCCCGGGGTCGCCTCTTCTTAGGCGGCCATTGCCAATTTAGGTTCGGCAATTGAAATTGGTAGTCGGCTTTTAACGTGGCATGCTGACTAACCACGACACGCAACCTGAGCTTCACTTGCCCGGTCGAAACCAGTTCGCCCCCGGATTGCCGGGCAATACGCCCACAATACAAGGGTTCCTGAAACAGGAATCATGATATTTCGTTACAAAATCACAACTCCGTGGTCAAGTTTAACACACTTGCGGCCAAATTGCTACGGCAAAGCAGCCATAAGCGTTAAATTTCCTGATTTTTCCAAAAATAATAAAATTATGAAAAAATGTGGTAGAAGGAAAGGAGAAGGTGGAAGGGTGTCATGAATAAATAGTGGATTTTTGTGTGAAGTTCCAATGGTAGCCTGGAGCGTAAGCGACGGGTGAAACGTCATCATTCCTAAACGATTCAGTTTGTCAAATGATGCCTCATATATGACGGACAAAAAAATGATACGTCTTGGTTATGTCACGGTAAAACCCCGTTGCTTACGCTCCGGGCTGTCATTTTTGCATACAAGTATTTTCATCTTCGCCACCCAATAACTCTTGATTTGCGTCATCAAATACCGGATACTGTCTTGTTGACAGTTGCCGCGCGACATAAAACTGTCATCACCTGCCTCATTCAAATGCAATCACCCACCCCAATCCAAAAAGGAGCAAAGAATATGCCGGAAAAACGCCAGCGACTCGCACGTCGTGATTTTCTCAAATGTGCCGCCATTGCCGGGGCCGCGTTCGGGGTCCCGCAATTCATTCCGGGCAAACTGCTCGGCAAGGACGGGGCCGTGGCCCCCAGCGAAAAAATCGTGCTCGGCGCCATCGGCATCGGGGCCCGCGGAACGGAGGACATGCGAGTCTTCCTGAACGAAAAAGTGGTGCAATTCGTGGCTATTTGTGACATCCGCCGCGAACGCCGCGAAGCGATCAAGGAGATGGCTGACCAAAAATACGGCAACAAGGACTGTGCCATGTACCGCGACATGCACGAAATTCTCGCCCGTCCGGACATCGACGCCATGCTCATCGCGACCGGCGACCGCTGGCACGCGCTGGCCTCGATGATCACGGCCAAGGCCGGAAAAGATATTTATTGTGAAAAACCGCTGTCGCTCACCATCGAGGAAAGCCGCGGTTTGGCCGATGTCGTCGACCGTTACGGCCGGATTTACCAGGCCGGCACGCAGCGGCGGAACATCGGCAACTTCCAACTTGCGGCGAAAATCGCCCATTCAGGCAAGCTCGGCAAGCTGACCCGCGTCCATGCCAACACGCTGCACCCCGCGACGACCAACGACTGGCTGCCCGAACAGCCGCTGCCCGATCCGGACGAAATTGATTGGGATCGCTGGCTCGGCCCCTGTCCGTGGCGGCCCTACAATATCGCCTACACGCGGGGCGCATGGCGGGGGTATTTCGATTTTCACGGCGGCGGAATTCTCGAATGGGGCACGCACACCGTCGACCTCTGCCAGTGGGGCAACCAGTCCGACGACACGGTTCCGGTCAAATACTGGCCCGTTTGGGACGAAAAAGGCAACAAGGGCAGCGAAGTCCGGGCCCTGTACGCCAACGGCGTCGAGCTGGTCATGCGAGATACCGGCTGGCTCGGACTGGGCACGTGCAGTTGCCGTTACGAAGGCACCGACGGCTGGGTCGAAACCGGCGACTCGGGCCGCATGGAGGTTTCGTCCGACGCGTTGCGTTCCGAAATCAAGGTCTTTCATGAAGCCGGCACCTCGCCGGACAACCACATCCGCGAATTCCTCGAATGCGTCAAGACGCGGCGCAATCCGGCGAGCAATGCCAAGGTGGCGGCCAACGCGCACATCGCGTCGCATTGCGCCTACATCGCCTGGCAATTGAACCGCGAGGTGACATTCGACCCGGTCAAGGAGGAATTCGTCAACGACGCCCAGGCCAATCGGATGCGCGCCCGCGCCATGCGCGAACCCTGGCGGATTTGAAATAGTGTGGAGTGTGGAATTTGGAGTGTGGAGTTGATTCTTAGCCGTCGGGAAAGCCCGACGCGACCGGTAGGGCGGTCACGCCGTGACCGCCGCAACCAGAGCCCGAAGTGTAAGCGAGGGACAAGAATCAGAGCCGCGACAGTCATGGAGCGGTCGCACAGGGATAAACCAAGCGGCGGTCTCGGCGAGACCGCCCTACCTTGCATTCCCGGCGAAAACATCAAACCTTGATACATTCAAAAAAATACAATATTACTGGAGACACAGATGAGATATATGACGAAAACCCTTGTTTCGGCCTTGATTTTTGCCGGGCTGGCGCTGTTGAACGCGCCGGCGGCGGCCCAGCAGGACAACCGTTCGGAAGCGGAACTGATCGCGGCGCTGAACGTGCCGGACGATTCGGACGCCAGCGTGCGCCAGTTTTCGCTGGCCACCAAGCAACTGGCCGTCACGGGCACCGAAGCCTGCATTCCGGCCCTGGCCGCGAAACTTGACAACCCGCGTTTTTCGCACTTCGCACACTACGGCCTGCAACCGAATCCCAGCCCGAAAGTCGACGAAGCGTTGTTCGCGGCCCTCAAAACACTGAAAGGTGATTTATTGGTTGGCGTCATCAACAGCATTGGCGTGCGAAAGTCGCCGGGGGCAATTGACGCATTGCAACAGACGGTAAAAACGCTCGAAGATGCCAACAGCTTGAAAAAAGTTTTTACGGCAGCAGTGGCTGCGGTGGGAGAGATCGGCACGCCAGAGGCCGCTGAAGCCATTGTTGGTATTCTTGATGAATATCAAATGCTTACAAAAGATCAAACAGTTTTGAATGCGATTGCCGATGCCGCGTTTGCTTGTGCAAGAAACCTTGAAAACGCAAACAATTCCGCGAAAGCGATTGAATTGTATGACGCCTTGCTTGCGGCGGAGATGCCGAATTACGTCAAGGAAGCGGCCACGTATGACGGGATACTCGCCCGCGGGGCGGACGGGCTGGACGTGGTCGTCAAGAATCTGGTCAACGACGATTGGAACGTGTTCGCGTCGTCACTGAAGGCGGTCCGCGAAATTCCGGGGGACAAGGTCGGCGAAACGCTGCTCAGGGAATCGAAAAAACTACCCGCCGAACGCAGGGCCATGGTGCTCGAAGCGATCGGCGACCGCGGCGAAAAAGTCGTGCTGCCCGAACTGATCGCCGGGGTGAAATCGGACGGCAAGGCGATTCGTCTGGCCTCGATCCGCGCGTTGAAAACCGTCGGCGACGACACGGCGGTCAAGCCGCTGCTCGACGCGGCGCTCGAAGACGGCGGCAATTCCGACGTCGCGAAAGCGGCGCGTTACACGCTGATCTGGCTGCCCGGCGACGCCACCGACGCGGGCATCGTCGACGTTTTGAAAAACGGGGATACGGCGGCGCGCATCGTGGCGACCAACCTGGTCGAAGAGCGACGCATCAAGGCGGCGTTCCCGACGCTGATCGCGATGGCCGTCGACAAAAATCACGATGTCCGGCAGTCGGCGATCCAGGCGATCGCGGAAACCGCCGGATTGGACGACATCCCGAAACTGTTTGAAATGTTGGGCAAGGCGACCGACGCCGGCGACATCTCCGACCTGCAAAAGGCCCTCAAAAGCGCCTGCGGCCGCCAGTCGCAGGACGCCTGTGCGGAACTGATCATCTCGCTGTATCAAAAGGCTCCGAACGGCGCGAACAAGCTGTTCGCGCTGGAATTGCTCGCGACGGTGTGCGGCCCGAAGGCGGTGGATTTCGTCGCCTCGCAAGCGTGGGTCGATGTGCGGCCGATTCAAAACAAGGCGACCCAGGTGCTCGGCGAATGGCCCGACACGACGGTGGCCGAACAACTGCTGAAAATCGCGAAGGACGCCGATCACCCGTATCAAAGCCGTGCCCTGCGCGGTTATGTGCGGCTCGCGCGGCAGTTCGGCAATATGGAGGAGAAGGACAAAATCACCATTTGCACGAACGCCTTCGACGCGGCGACGCGGCGGGACGACAAGGTGCTGATTTTCGACGTGATCCGCCGCAATCCGACCGCGACGATGCTCGAATACGCGACCACGTATTTCGACAAGACCGGGTTCGAGGAAGACGCCTACAAGGCGGCGGTCGACGTCGCCGACAAGGTGCAGGGCAAACCGGCCGTCGCGCAGGAGGCCCTCAAAACGGTGATCGCGAAAACCTCCGACGCCGAATTGAAAGCCCGCGCCCGGCGCATTCTCGACCGTGAATAAAAATTTCGCCGGAAAATGATCAGCAAGAACAGCAGCCGGGAACGCAGCGCAGCGGAGTGACCGGGGTGAGAGTTTTCCAACCGGGGAAATGTCCAATTCCCCTGCTCATACAAGGAACATCGCAGGAACTGATTTTTTTTCAAAATGGCGAACATGTTCCCCGGTCACTCCGTTCGCTGCGCTCTCTCTTGGGATAATCTACTATCTAGTTATCGAATTAACCTTCGATATGTTTTGTCTAGTACAGCGATGACCCCGTAGGGGTCAAATATTGGTAGAAAATGAGGCCCCTCTACAACAATTATCAACCCTGAAAGGGTTGCACAAATTGAACTTGCGCCGATATGTCCAACCCCTACGGGGTTGTATAAAAACGGGAGGGTCGCTCAATCTACCAATATCTTGTCCCTACGGGACAATTCCTGTATTTCGCCAAAACAACGAACCTTATTTCGATAACTACTCAATTTCCCTATTGCCGGCTCAAATCATTCTTTTGCCGACTCACCATATCTTGCCTGTAATGCCTGGCTTATCCATGCATCCGGTTCGCTCGAAAGCCCGGTATGAATAAATTCATATTGGGCCTGAGAAGCTGCTGTCGGGATGCGCGACCGTTTGCCGCCATACGTCGTTTTTTCCAATGCGACCTTGCCCCGCAAAGAACAGCTGTAAATTCTTCTTCAATCCGAACACAGTGTTCCTTTCTTAAGTGATTGATTGTATTTATGTTGCATCAAGATCGCATGATTTATAAAACTATGGTGGTCCAATAGACTTGACATTCACAAACATAGTTATTAAGATAAGACTGTGCGACTAATTTATTGTTATATTTTTTGAAATTTGTATCACTGCGGTTTTTACTTTTACTTGAGTACACACGTGAGGTCATGTTTTCAGGGCATAATTATTTCCCCAAATACATGAATTGAATTTTGACAGAGCAAAATCATTCAACAGAGACAGGCCGGATTCGATTGGTGGACATCGCCAAGGTGGTGGGGGTGTCTCGTTGGACCGTGGGGCAAGTGCTCAACGCCGGCAGCGGAAACAGCCGCGTGGCGGTTGATACGGCCCGGCGTATCCGGGAAGTTGCCAAGCAGCTCAACTATCGCCCCAGTTTTGCGGCCATTACGCTCCGAAGCAATCGCTCGCGGATATTCGGGATGATGGTGGCCTCGGCCGGTGACCCGTTGCGTTCGTTTTTGGGACAGTACCTTGACAGCGAGGCGACCAAAATCAGCCGCCAGGTGTATCAGGCCAATACCGTGGGGGATGTGACCTTTGCAGAAAACCAGTTCGATAACGTGATGGACCGGTTCACCAGTCACCAGGTGGACGGCGTTTTTTGCGCGGTGCACCCTTGGTTTCCCGGCGATCGTCACGAATTGGTCCGGCGTTTTCCGGCGACGATTTTTTATGAAAACCAGGGCGTGGATGATTTTCCCCATGTGACGGTCGACCGAAAAGCGGGGATGGAACTCGCCGTGGATCACCTGGTCGCCATGGGGAGAAAGCGGATCGGTCTGGCCTTGGAGAGCATCAGGACCGCCAACGGCCGAATCCGGTATTTTGCATGGCAGGATGCGTTGAAAAAACACGATCTTCCGGTGAATGATTCGCTTTGCGTCGGTGTGGAACGCGCCGGCATGATGCACGCCATTCACGATGACGACAAGCGAATCTGGAATTTTCCGGAGGAGGAACTTAAGCCGGTGATTGATCGGTTGGTGATTCGGCAAAAAGTCGATTCGCTGATCGTTCAAAACGACTTTTGGGCGGCGGCCATCATTCGGTCGCTCCGGCAACGCAAAATCCGCGTTCCGGAGGATGTGGCCATCATCGGTTTTTTGAACCATTATTTGGCCGATTGGGTGGATCCGTCTTTGACGACGATCGACCCCAATCACCGCGAGGCCGCGCGGATCATGGTCGAAATGCTGGAGGAACGGGTCACCCAAGGGGCATTTTCCGAAGAAATGAAAGAGGTATTGGTCAAACCGACTTTGATTATTCGCCAATCGGCGTGAAGTATTTTTGTGAGTTCTATTTTTTTGTTTCTATTACACACGTGAGGAGAAAAGATTTTATGTCTAAAACACAACTGAATGTCAAAATAAGGGGGGGGGTAATGTAAAAGCCTTTACATTGGTCGAACTCCTCGTCGTTATTGCGATCATCGGGATTTTGATCGCCCTTTTGCTTCCGGCCGTTCAGGCGGCTCGTGAAGCGGCTCGCAGGATGCAGTGCTCGAACCAAATCAGGCAACTTTCCCTTGCCTTGCACAACTACCACGACGCCTACAAGGCGTTTCCTAATGACGGGTTCCGTGTGGGTTGGCTTGGTGGTGGGCAGCTCAGCATTCATTGTCGACTTTTACCGTATATGGAACAGACGGCTCTCTATGAGTATCTGGATTTTGGTCGCCACTACCTCTATGGGCTTGGCTCGGGACCGGATTACACCAATAGCACCTCGAACTGCTATGCCGCCAAGCAAAAGGTGTCCGGTTTCATTTGCCCAAGCGCCACCGGTAACGAAATCATTTCTGGCGACTCCTTTGAACGTGCTTATTTCAATCACGTCGCCCATTACATTGGAATCGGCGGTTCCTTGGGCGATCTTCCCGGTCAAACGGGGAGTAGTCCTGCCCAATATCCCTGCTGGAAAAATTCCGGCAGTTTTGTGAGCAGTTGGGGTGGTCCGGAAGTTCCGACGAACGGAATCATGCCGTACGGTCCTAACAAATCGTTTGGTGCCATGTCGGACGGATCGTCCAACACCTTCGCGTTCGGTGAAATTGCATGGGCGGGCATGGAAGGGGTGGATTCCGGAACAATTTCCGTGGCCGGCTCACCGCAAGGTCATCTGCGTTCATGGCATCGTGGAGGACAAACAGGAGCCGCTGTCGGTGCCGCCGCTGTGGAGGGTACGGATTATATCCTTCCCATGAGCAGCAAGGCCGTTGCACGAACTCACTACATCAATGGCGGTAAGCGACTTCGAACAGGCAGTATCTCGGATCCGAATTACGCGGCCTACGAGAATTTCTGCGTTTTGAAAATGCGCGGTTCCTTTGGAAGCAACCACACCGGCGGCGCGCAATTCGGACTTGGAGACGGTTCGGTCCACTTCATTTCCGACACGATTTCCGGTGACATTTACGTTTCCGGCGCTTCGGCCAACGGCGGCGAGTCGTTCTCGCTCCCGTAACAGGTTTGCGTTATTTTTCACGATCCGGAAGCGAAGACGCAATCAAGGCGAATTCGCTTCCGGTTCATGGTTTTGCAGTTTGGTTTCAACTTTTTAATTGAAATATAATGAAACAGTATCATATTTTTCTCGTGGCGATCTGCCTTGGATTTTGTTTCGTTCCGGGGTGCGGCGGTCGCAAGGACCTCAGTCCGCTCCATGGAACGGTGACGTTCGGCGATCAGCCTTTGGAATGCGGGTCCATAACCTTTGTGTGCGTCGACACGGCCGAAAACGGTCAGGCACCCGCTCCGCCAACCGCCGTCGGGGTCAAGGACGGCAAGTATGCACTCGACAAAAAATACGGGCTTCTCAAAGGAAAATATCGCGTGGCCGTCAATGGTTTGGAAGGCAAACCGCGTGGCGATCTTCCGCTGGGCCTGAATATTTTTCCCGAACACAGGGAACTGTTCGATTACACAGGACAGGAAACGTACGATTTCAAAGTTCCCGCCTTGAAAAAACCCATGCCGAAATTGTCGGATGCTCAAATCGACGCGGCAAGCTCGAAGGTCGACTGATCGAAATTCCATACGATCATAACAACAAATTGACACAGTGCATCACGCCATGAAACGACGTAATTTTCTCAAGTCGGGAATGGCCGGGGGGGCGCTCGCGGCGTTTTCCTCCGCGTTCTCCTTTTCGAGCGTATCGGCTTCCGTTATTTCCGCTCCCGATGCCGTCAAACCCGGCGGGGAATTGGCCGCCGACCTCGTCATCATCGGCGGCGGGTTGGGCGGTTGCGCCGCGGCGATCGCCGCTTTGCGGAACGGGCTCCGGGTCGTCATGACCGAAGAAACCGACTGGCTCGGCGGTCAGTTGACGGCGCAAGGCGTGCCGCCCGACGAACACCGTTGGATCGAAACGCACGGCGCGACGAGACTCTATCGCGATTTTCGAACGGCCGTCCGGCGCTATTACGTCGATTATTATCCGATGACGGAAGCGGCGAAAACACGCGAGTACCTGAATCCCGGCGACGGCTGGGTGTCCCGTTTGTGTCACGAACCGCGCGTGGCGCTGGCGGTTTTGGAGCAATTTCTCTTGCCCTACGTCAGTTCCGGGAAACTGACAGTACTGCTTGATCACAAGGCGACAGGTGCGTCGGTTTCCGGGGATCGCGTTGACGACGTTTCGGTGAAAAATTTGAAAACCGGCGAGTTGGTCGAATTGACGGCCCCGTATTTCATTGACGCCACGGAATTGGGGGACCTGCTTCCCTTAACGAAGACGGAATTTCGGACCGGTTCGGAAGCGAAATCGCAAACGGGGGAACTTCACGCCGCGGAGACTGCCGATCCAGAAAATCAACAATGTTTCACCGTTTGTTTTGCGATGGATTACGATAAGGACGGGAGTCACGTCATTGATAAACCGCAAAATTATGCGTTTTGGAGAGATTTCGTTCCGCAATTGACGCCTCCCTCGAATCGTCCCATTTTGAGTTATCCCTCGCACATCAGTTTCAACCCTGAAATCGATTATTTGCCGGACAAAAGATGGAATTACTGGACTTATCGGCGGATTATCAACAAGAAAAACTTTCTGGCGGATACCTATGTCGGTGACGTGACCATCGTCAATTGGGGGGAAAACGATTATTATCTCGGCAATCTCATCGGTTCCGAAGGGGCCTTTGAAAAACATTGCGCCGCTGCCAAAGAACTCAGCCTTTCCCTGCTCTATTGGCTTCAAACGGAAGCCCCGCACCCGGACGGCGACGGACAAGGCTGGCCGGGCTTGCGATTGCGTCCGGACGTTCTCGGCACCGATGACGGTTTGGCCAAATATCCTTACATTCGCGAATCGCGGCGAATTGATTCCGTTTTCACGATCCTCGAAGAACACGTCGGCAAGGAGCAGCGGGAAAAAATCACCGGCAAAGAGGAAGATCGCGCCGCGGATTTTTACGATTCCGTTGGACTTGGCCTTTACCCGATTGATATTCACGCCACCAGCAAGGGGTTCAATTCCGTCGGTCTGGCTTCGTTGCCGTTCCAGATTCCGATGGGGGCGCTGTTGCCCAAACGGATGAAAAACCTTTTACCGGCCAACAAAAATCTCGGCACGACCCATGTCACGAACGGTTGTTATCGCCTGCACCCGGTTGAGTGGGGAATCGGCGAGGCGGTCGGCATGGTGGTCGCTTACGCTTTGCAGAAAAAAACGGAACCCCATGCGATTCGCGAAAACGAAACGCAACTGGCCGATTTTCAAAATATGATCCGTTCGCAGGGTGTGGAAACCCATTGGCCGGATCCACTCTAGTCCATTAACGGGAGTTTGTCCTTTCATGAAGAAAATATGTTTCGTCGTTTGTTTGTTGTTTGCGTCCTTTGTCATCACTGCCATGGCCGACGAACCGGCCTTCATGCCGATGGGGTGTGACAAAACCGGGGGGATCGTCGATCTCGCATTGATTTACCAGGGTGGGACGCATCGGATCGACTGGACGAAAGAACAATTCAAGCCGTATCTGACGTGGACCAATCCGGACACGCAAAAAGAGGAATGGCTCTTCGACGGTTTTCTTTTTTTGGAGTTCAAAAGCAATACCGGGCACATGTACGCCAAGGGTTACGGGGCCAAGCCTTCCAACAAGGAAGAACAGCTTTGGTATCTCGATCGAATTTTTGAAAAAGGAAAAGCCGTCTACGCACTTGATGAAGCGCTCGGTGAAACGATCGCCCGATTGGGACAACCGCCGATTCCGCGACGTGTCGTCTTGACGCTTCCGGAACCGATCATCGGCACCGAAAATTGGGGGGAACTCGACGGCAAGGAAATCAACTTTGATCGGGTAGAAGACCGAATCGCCGCCGTCAAATGGTTTACCGATCAGTTGATGGCCAAATGGGACGAGGCCGGTTTCAAAAACGTTGAACTGGCCGGTTTTTACTGGGTCGCCGAGGAGATGGGGGATTCCGACCAGACGCTCATGAAAGCGATTGGTGAAGACATCCGATCGCGCGGCAAACGCTTTTACTGGATTCCGTGGTGGAGTTCGCCGGGTTCGAAAGTCTGGCAGGAACTCGGTTTCGACGTCGCCTACCAACAGCCGAATTACTTTTTCACCTTGACCGTGCCTGATGATCGCGTGAAAATCGCATGCGACTTCGGCAGGGATCACGGCATGGGCATGGAAATGGAATGGGACGAACGAATCATGAGCGACACTTCGAATTTCGCCCGGCGCATGACCGGTTATCTTGACGGGTTTGAAAAAGCCGGTGTTTGGGAAACCGCGGCCGTGGCCCATTACATGGCGGGACACGGGATGATCGCCCTTTCGCAAAACGAAAAACCGGAAGTCCGTGCCCTGTACGAACGTCTTTGCCGGATTCTCGCCGCGCGTCAATTGAAAAACGTCAAGCAATAAAAGTGAGATTTCCATGATGCGTAGAAGAAATTTTTTGAAGGCTTTCGGACTTTCGTCACTGTTTGTTCCGGTTTCCTTATCGCGAATCTGGGCCGACGAAACGACGTCAAAAAAGGTTCTTGATAAAATCGAGGGTTCCTGGTTCGAGTTCCAGCATCACAGTTTCGACGAAACGAAATACTGGAACGCCGATCTGCTCAAGTTCACGGCCGAACAGTGGGAAGATAAAATCCGTGAAATCGCCGAAACCGGCATGCGTTATCTCGTGTTGCTGGACGTGGCCGCGTATGACAAGGCCTTTTATCCATCCAAATTGTTGCCGCAATTCGAAATGGGATGCGACGATCCGCTGGAAACCGTGCTTGCCGCCGCCGACAAATACGGTATCAAGTTTTTTGTTTCTAACGATTATTTCGGAAATTGGCGAAACACGCTTGAAATGATGACGGATAAAAACGTCGCCGCGCTGCGAAAAAAAGGCATTGCGGAAGTCGCGGAGAAGTACGGCCATCACGAAAGTTTTTACGGGTGGTATTACCCGAACGAAACCGGCATTCACGGACATTACGAGGATATTTTCATCAACTACGTCAACGATTGCTCGAAAGACATCGCCGAAATCACGCCGAAGGCCAAACGGTTGATCGCGCCCTATGGGACGCGGAATATTTCGTTTGACGACAAATACGTGCGTCAGCTTGACGAATTGGACGTCGATTTCATCGCGTATCAGGATGAAGTCGGTGTGGAAAAAACCGCGGTCGAGGAAAGTGGCCCGATTTTCGAGCAACTGGCGAAGATGCACAAAAAATCGGGACGTTCCGAACTTTGGGCCGATGTCGAAGTGTTCCAGTTTTCCGGGCAGGTTTATCGAAGCGAAGCGGTTTCAGCATCCACGGAACGTGTCGTCAAGCAACTGGAAGCCGTGGCGCCGTTCGTAAAGAAAATTTTGATCTACCAGTACATCGGTTTGGTCAACAAACCCGACTCGCAAAGTTTCGCCGGAAGGCCGCAATCATCGCAGTTGTACACCGGGCTGGTGGATTCCGGGTGGCTGGAAAAACAGTGAAACGGTTTTGATTGACAAAGCATAAAGAAATGAGGAGGTACCATCATGCGTCGAAGAAATTTTCTCAAGGTCCTGGGGCTTTCCTCCCTGGCGGCAGCCCTCCCGACCCTGCCGCCGGCTTTTTCAAAGGATGAACCCTCCCCGCAACTTTCCGGAAGGAAAATCGAGGGTTCCTGGTTCGAGTTCCAGCACCACAATCTGGACGAGGGCGTGACCTGGAATCCGCAATTGGCCAAATTCACCGCCGAACAATGGGACGCCAAGGTCAAGGAAATCGCGGACGCCGGTCTGGAATATCTGGTCCTGCTGAACGTCGCGATTTACGGCAAAACCTATTATCCGTCCAAACTTTTGCCGCAGCATGAATTGGGCTGCGATGACCCTCTCGAAACCGTGCTTGCCGCCGCCGACAAATACGGGATCAAATTTTTCATCTCCAACGACTTTTTCGGCAATTGGCGCGACACCATGGAGATGATCAGCGACCCCAACGTTTTGGCCTTGCGCAAAAAAGCCGTGGAAGAGATTGCGTCAAAATACGCGCATCACAAGAGTTTTTACGGTTGGTATTATCCGAACGAAACCGGAATCAACGGCCACTACGACGACATTTTTATCAAGTACGTCAACGATTGTTCCGCGGAAGTGGCCGAGGTCACGCCGAAGCTCAAACGGATGATCGCCCCTTACGGCACGAGGTTGGTCAAAGCCGATGACAAATTCGTCAAGCAGCTCGACGAGTTGGACGTCGATTTCATCGCGTACCAGGATGAAATCGGCGTGGAAAAAACGAAGGTGGAGGAAAGTGCCGCGTTTTATGAACAGTTGCAGAAAGTGCATAAAAAATCGGGCCGTTCCGAACTCTGGGCCGACGTTGAAATGTTTCAATTCACCGGAAAGGTTTACCACAGCGAATTGGTTTCCGCAGCGTCCGAGCGAATCATCAAGCAATTGGAGGCCGTGGCCCCCTACGTTGAAAAAATCCTGATTTACCAGTATATTGGATTGATCAACAAACCGGATTCCCGGTGCTTTGCCGGACGACCGCAATCCGCCGATCTGTACCGAGACTTGTCGAAATCAGGCTGGCTGAAGCAATAACCGCGTCTGGTAATTTTTGCTTTCATGCCGATCATTTTTTATTGTGAGAGAATTGTGAACAACACCCTACTTGGCAAATATCGCGACGGCTTTCGCGATGGATTGTTGCTTGACACGCTTCCGTTTTGGATGCCGCGTTCAATGGATCCGGAATTCGGCGGATATTTTACGGGACTGGGACGCGACGGCGAGCTGATTCACACGGACAAATCCATCTGGTTTCAGGGTCGCATGGCCTGGATGCTCGCGACGCTTTACAACACCGTCGAAAAACGCCCCGAATGGCTGGATTACGCGAAAAGCGGCATTGATTTTCTCGAAAAATACGGTTACGACGCGGACGGCCGGATGTTTTTCTCCGTGACGCGCGACGGCAAACCGCTCCGCAAACGCCGCTATTTCTTTTCCGAGACCTTCGCCGTGATCTCCTACGCCGCGTACGGCATGGCGACGAACGATTCCTCGTGGATTCGCAAAGCGGTCGAAATTTTCGAGAAAGTCATCGCCTATCAAACGACGCCCGGCCTGTTGGAACCGAAGGTCAACCCCGATGTGCGTCCCATGAAAGGGCTCGGCGGCCCGATGATCACGTTGGTCACGGCCCAGGAACTTCGCAAGGCCGACCCCGATCCGCGCTGGAACGAATTGATCGACGGGCTGATCGCGGAAGTCGAACGTGATTTCATCAAGCCCGAATTCAAATGCGTGCTGGAAACCGTGGGGCCGAACGGCGAATTCATCGACACGCTCGAAGGCCGCATGATCACGCCGGGACATTCGCTGGAACTCGGCTGGTTCGTCCTTCACGAAGCCAAATGCCGAAATAATGACGCCAAACTGATCGAACTGGGATGCAAAATCATCGACTGGTCCTTCGATTGGGGTTGGGACGAAAAATTCGGCGGCATCCTGTATTATCGCGATTGCCTGAACAAACCGTGTTCCGAATATTGGAGCGACATGAAATTCTGGTGGCCGCACAATGAGACGATCATCGCCATGCTGCTCGCCTGGCAATTGACCGGCGAAGAAGGATATTTCAAAAAATTCGAGTTGGCCCACGACTGGACCTACAAACATTTCCCCGACCCCGAATTCGGCGAATGGTTCGGCTACCTGCACCGCGACGGCACCGTCGCTACGGAACTCAAGGGCAATCTCTGGAAGGGCATGTTTCACCTTCCACGGATGCAATGGTACTGTTGGCAACTGCTCGACGAAATGCTGTGATCAGTTACCGTCAATGCCTAAGCCGTTTGAAAAATCCCGAACTCCGTGACACGGGAGTCCGTTTTCCCAAAAGGTAAACGGACGGCTCCAAGGAAAATTTCAATAGGCTATGGTAAAATCATTCCACATCATTAATTTTGCACTACACGAACAGACGATTTTGCCATGACGACATCCAATGCCGCAGTCGGAACGCCGGGACGCTCATCCTATTACATCATCCTCATTTCGATGATCGCATCGCTCGGGGGCGTGCTTTTCGGTTTCGACACGGCGGTGATCTCCGGCACACAGAGCATGGTCAAGGCGAAATTCATGCTCAGCGAATGGCATCTCGGCTGGTTTCTTTCGTCGGCGCTGGTCGGTTGCATCATCGGCGCGGCGATTTCCGGCGTTTTGGGGGATTACCTCGGGCGCAAGAAGACGCTCATGATTTCCGCGCTGCTGTATTTCGCTTCCGCCGTGTTGACGGCCGCGGCCTGGGATTTCACGTCGCTGATTATCGCGCGAATGATCGGCGGCGTCGGCGTGGGGATCGCTTCCGGAATCGTGCCGACCTACATTTCCGAATTTGCGTCGTCCAACATCCGTGGGCGTCTCGTGGCCATGTATCAGCTTTCCATCGTGATCGGAATCCTGCTCGCCTATTTTTCCAACTTGATCATTCAATCCCATGCCACCGCGAAAGCGGACATGATGAGCACTGACGGCTTTTTCGACGTATACTTCGTGACCGAATGCTGGCGGGGCATGTTCGGCATGGAAGCGATTCCGGCGGCGTTGTTTTTCTTCCTGCTGTTCGTGATCCCGGAAAGTTTCCGCTGGCTCATCAGCACGGGCAAAACGGAACAGGCACGTAAGATCATGGGCAAGGTCTACGACTCACAAACCGTCGAAAGCACCATCGCCGAAATCGTCAGCACGGACAGGAACGAATCGTTTTCGCTTTTGGAAATTCTCAAGCCGGGTTTCCGCGTCGCGTTGATTCTCGCGGTGGGACTTTCCGTGTTCGGCCAGCTCACCGGCATCAACATCGTCCTGTATTACGGGCCCGAAATCCTCAAATCTGCCGGACTGGAAACCGGGAGCGCGCTTTTCTACCAGGTTTTGATCGGGTTCATTAACCTCATTTTCACCCTGGTCGCCCTGTGGAAGGTGGACAGTTGGGGGCGGCGCCCGCTCCTGATTTACGGCATGGCCGGCGTCACGGTCACCATGGCGGTCGCCGCGCTCATCCTGTATCTCAAGGCTCCGCCGATTTTGCTCGTGATCGCGCTGGGGGCCTACGTCGCGTTCATCGCGGTTTCGATTTGCGCCGTGATCTGGGTTCTCACGCCGGAAGTGCTCCCGAACCGCGTTCGCGCCCGGGCCGTTTCCATCGCCACATTTGCGAACTGGGGAACGAATGCCATCGCGGCCCAGCTTTTCCCGTGGTACGTCGATCAATACGGCATGTACTCCGGCTTTGCGACGTTCGCCGCCATCTGCTTTGTCGGCACCTTCTTCTTCTGGTTCCTCGTGCCCGAGACCAAGGGCAAATCGCTCGAAGAAATCGAGAAATACTGGATCAGGAATTCCGCCGGGAAATAACCGGCGGTTATTTACGGCAAGGTTTGAAAAAACTGCCATCAAGAATGACAGCCGTGAACGCAGAGATCGCAGCGAACGGAGTGACCGGTGTGGGGCGTTTCCGTTTGGATGAGCGTATTTCGTGTTTGCGGTTCGAAGCCTTTCGGGAATCGACGTTCTTTCTGCCTTGCGGCTCCTCTCCCCGGTCACTCCGCTGCGCTGCGTTCCCGGCTGTCATGGCGGCGGTCACGGCGTGACCGCCCTACCCGTGTGATTTCTCACTGCTTTTCGCCGTAGCGCGGTTTCAGGATCGTCAGGCCGAGCGGCGGCATGGTCAGGTCGAGCGCGGCGGGCCGGAAGTGCGAACCCTGGTTGTCGGCCTGCAGACCCGGCGCATTGCCGACTCCGCCGCCGCCGTAAATCGGGGCGTCGCTGCAGAAGATTTCGTCGTACCACACCGCCTCGGGCACGCCGATGCGATAGCGCCGCGGAACCGGCGTGAAGTTCGCCGCCACGACAAGGTGATCTCTCGGGTCTTTCGCCTTCCGGAGAAACACGAAGGTGCTCGATTCCCAGTTGTGGCAGTCGATCCATTCAAAACCCGATCCGTCGAAGTCGAGTTCGTACAGCGCCGGCTCGTTCCGGTAAATCCGGTTCAGGTCGGCCATGCACTTTTTCAAACCCTGGTGCGTGTCCCACTGGAGCAGGTGCCAGTCGAGACTTTCGTCGAAGTTCCATTCCTTCCACTGGCCGAACTCGCAGCCCATGAATTGCAGTTTTTTGCCCGGGTGCGTCCACATGAAGCTGTAAAGCAGCCTCGCATTGGCGAATTTCTGCCAGAGGTCGCCCGGCATCTGGTCCATGATCGAGCATTTGCCGTGCACCACTTCGTCGTGCGAAATCGGCAACACGAAATTTTCATGGAACGCGTAAATCAGGCTGAAGGTCAGTTCGTCGTGGTGATATTTCCGGTGGATGGAATCGTGTCGCATGTAGCGCAGCGTGTCGTTCATCCAGCCCATGTTCCATTTCATCGAAAAGCCGAGCCCGCCCGTGTAGGTCGGTCGCGAGACGCCGCCCCACGCGGTCGATTCCTCCGCGATGGTCAGCACGCCCGTGTGTTGCAGGTGTACTTCCTCGTTCATCTTCTTGATGAATTCGATGGCCTTGATGTTTTCGCGGCCGCCGTATTCATTGGGGACCCATTCCCCTTCCTTGCGGCTGTAATCAAGGTACAGCATCGAAGCGACCGCGTCGACCCGCAGCCCGTCGATGTGGTATTTGTCGAGCCAGAACAGCGCGTTGGAGATGAGGAAGTTACGCACTTCGTTGCGGCCGTAGTTGAAGATGTTGGTGCCCCAATCTTGGTGTTCGCCCTGGCGCGGATCGGCGTGTTCGTACAGTGCCGTGCCGTCGAAGCGACGCAGGCCGTGTCCGTCCTTCGGGAAGTGGGCCGGAACCCAGTCGAGGAGGACGCCGATGCCGTTCTGGTGGCACAGGTCGACGAAGAACATGAAATCCTCCGGTTTCCCGTAACGGCTGGTCACGGCGAAATAACCGACCACCTGGTAGCCCCAGCTCGCGGTGAGCGGGTGTTCGGCGACGGGCATCAGTTCGATGTGCGTGTAGCCCATCTCCTTGACGTATTCGACCAGTTGGATGGCCGTGTCGCGGTACGAAAGCCATTTTTGCGGCTCGTCGCCCGGTCGGCGCCACGATCCGAGATGCACTTCGTAAACCGAAAACGGCTTGTGCTGCCAGTCGTAATCCTTGCGATTTTCAAGCCACTTGGCGTCCTGCCACGTGTATTTTGAAAGATCGGCCACGACCGACGCGGTGCAGGGCGGCACCTCGGCGTAAAAACCGTAGGGGTCGGAGCGTTCGGTAATGACGCCGTCGGCTTGCTTGATTTGGAATTTGTAGACTTCGCCTTCGCCGATCTCGGGAATGAAAATTTCCCAGAACCCGGACGGGATGCGTTTTTGCAACTGGTGGCGGCGACCGTCCCATTTGTTGAAGTTGCCGACGACGCTGACCCCGCGCGCGTTGGGGGCCCACACGGCGAAATTGACGCCCGTGACGCCGTCGACCGTGCGAAGGTGGGCGCCGAGTTTTTCGTAACTGCTCCAATGCGTGCCTTCGCCGAGCAGGTAAATGTCGAAATCACTCAAAAAATGAGGAAACGAATAAGGATCGCGTGTCTTGCTGGTCATACCGCCTGGCTCCTGGGTTTCGATAAGGTAGTCAAACCTTTTGTCGCCGTTCGCGCCCCGCGAAATCAAGGTCGGGCAGGTCGCTTCGTACAGGCCGCCCGGGTGTATCCGCGTCATCTCGACGCGTTTCTTTTCGTGCGACGGGTCGATGACCCAGGCACCTTCCGCGTTCGGGAGGTAGGCACGAACTGAAACGGTTTCGCCGCGACGCTGTTTCTCCGCGTGGGGACCTAAAATTTCAAACGGCCGTTCATGGCACCCGCTGACGAGTGCCCCGATACTTTCTGGCGACAGTGTTGATTGCACCGATTTTTACTCCTGATTCTCGTTTTCTCTCTTGATCAATCATTTGAGCAAAATCCCGCCCCGCCGGGTCGAAATCCGACAACGCGTCTCGCCAAGGAACATGACGAAAACGAAAATCGCGGATCGGTTTGTGTGGGTGATGTGCGCCCGGCGGCTTTTTTTGGTGCAAAAACCGTCGAACAGGTACGCAAACCGCAAATTGACAGAAATTTCCGGCTCGCGAAGGCAACATCAGGGATTGGGGGGGGAGAATTTGCACTCTCAAAAACGAATATCGGTGCAGGTCAACAAAAACTTCGTATATTTCGTAACCATTCCAGTTTTAACAGTTGTTCGCAAAATATTAGCGATAAAGAAAAATGAAATAGTTACACAATTTAGTTAATTATACAACGCCGCAAGAAGGATGTCGACAACGAGTTTCAAGAAACCGCCGCGAAAAATCATCCCTGAGCACACAGGGCTTGACTCAAGGTGTATAATTGAACTAAGCGGCAGCAATATTGCCAGCTAAATATGATAAAAATAAAACATGAAGTTATCAAAAGGAGAAAGATAAATGAGCGGAAAACTGAAAGAATTGGATTTGGCGGAAAATTTTCAAACGGAAACCCAATCGGGCGTCGTGTTGGTCGATTTTTTCGCGACCTGGTGCCGCCCATGCCAGATGCAAGTGTCAATTCTCAATGAACTTGTGGAAAAAATGGGCGACAAGGTCCGCATTTTGAAGGTCGACACGGACAAATTCGGGGCCATCGCCCAGCAGTTTGACGTTTCGAGCATCCCGACGCTGGTCGTTTTCAAAAACGGCAACGCCGTCGAGCGTTTCACCGGCCTGCAACAGGAAAACACGCTTTCCGCGGCTTTGAACGCGCATATTTGAATCGCAGGAAATCATGGGCTGGTTTGGTGCAATCGTCGGCGCAACAGCTTTGGCTGCAATCGTTTATTTCCTTCGCCGGGAATCCCGCGGCTGCGGGGGCTGTTGCGCCGCAAAGATCAACGCCCCGCCGACCGGGGAAAACCGCTGCGCTCATTGTCCGCAAGCGTCCGGTTGCGATAAAAAAGATTGTTTCTGATCTTTGCGATCTTCGTCCACCTTGCGTCTTTGCGTGAAAACATAGCTCGCGGCGGTTTCGGCGAGACCGCCCTGCCTCACCCCTGCAATGCCCGGATGAGGTGGTCAAGCTCGGCGTTGATTTCGGAGGCGTCTTTGACCGTTTCGGCGATTTGGGCGCGGATCGTTTCGCGGAATTTTTTGCGTAAACGGTGGAGGGCGACCTTGATCGCGACATCGCTCATGCCGAGTTCAGCGGCAAGTTTTGATCGTGATTCTGAATCCATTTCCTGCGTCACCCAGGGCAAAAGATGCGTGACGGTCGTTTCCGGGGCGTCCTCTGGCGGCTGTCGTTGTGAAAGCATGGCCTGACGTGCCCGGCTGATCATCGCTTCGG
>JAVBQX010000170.1:0-2796 GCA_031548645.1 Thermoguttaceae bacterium | reverse complement strand
CAGCGTTCGACGACGCTTTGCGAACTGGTCAACATCGTCCGCGCGACCGCCGAGGTCGGCAAACTGGTGCGTTGGGACCCCGCCGCGGAACGATTCGCCAACAACGACAAGGGCAACGAAATGCTCTCGCGTCCCCGCCGGAAAGGTTACGAACTGCCCGACCTGGCGTGAGTTACGGGCGGTTTAATACTACAGCGCAATAACCAGATTGTTCCCCATGGCAGCCCGGAGCGTAAGCGACGGGGCTTGCCGCCTCAAAACGATTTCGGTTTCTGATTCATTTATGGGAAATGATTTGGCAAACGGAAACGAACCGGAAAAGGAAACTTTAACCCGTCGCTTACGCTCCGGGCTGCCATTTTCCGATCGAATCTGTTGCGCTGTAAAATTAACAGGCTTGCCCCGTAGGGGCAAAATATTGGTAGATTGCGTGCCCCCCACCCCATTTTTACAACCCCGCAGGGGTTGGAACCAACCGCGAAACAGCATATTTTACAAACCTTTCAGGGTTGATGGTTCTTGTGTTGGGACATCGTTTTCTACCAATATTTGACCCCTACGGGGTCATTTCCGGACATGGCAAAACATATCGAAGGTCAATTCGATAACCTTGTCCCTCGCGCACGCTTCGGGCTCTGGTTGGCCTAAAATTGTTTTGAACAGTCAATCGTATTCAAGGAACCGGTGCATCATGGACAACTGGGTGTGGGCGATTCTCCTGCTGATCGGCGCGGTGGGGTTGGGCTTTTTGGAGCTTTTCATCCCTTCCGGCGGTGTGCTGGCCGTCCTGTCGGTTTTGGCGCTGCTGGGCAGTCTCATTTTCGCGTTCATGCAGGGCGCGATCTTCGGGCTGGGCCTGCTGCTGGTCGTCGTGGTTGGAGTGCCGTTCCTCATCTGGTACATGCTGAAAATCTGGCAGGTGACGCCGATCGGTCGCCGGATGCTGCTCGACCCGGCGGAAGACCCCGCGCTCATGCCGGACGAGGAAATCGAACGCCACAAGGCCCTGCTCGGCAAGACCGGCACGGCGAAAAGCCTGATGATGCCCAGCGGGATGATTGAAATCGACGGCGAACGCTTCGACGCCGTCAGCGCGGGAATGCCGATCGACCCGGGTACGCCGGTCCGCGTCGTGCATGTCGACGGCATCAACCTGACCGTGCGTTCCGTGTCGCCCGATTCGCTTCAAAATACGGCCGCCCCGCCATCTCCGGCCGCGGAAACCGGTGAGCCCGACGTCGAAGACCCGTTTGCCTGACGATTCGTATCGGAACAAGCACATTCTTTTTTCGGCATGTTTTATTCCGCCCGGCGATTTGGTACAATGGAATCGTGAATTTCTGGCACGTGTATCAAATCAAAGGAGATTTTACCATGCGAACGGGTACGGGATTCTTGTCATGGGGCTTGTCGATGGCCGTGATGACGGCGTTTCTTGCGGGGAACGTCGCGCGGGCCGAAGAGCCGCAAACCGAAACGATTGAGCAAATCAAAGCGACGTTCCAACAGCCGGGCCGCGATTACAGCACCGGGCCGCTTTGGACGTGGAACGATCTTTTGACCGAAAAGCAAATCCGCGAGACGATGCAGGACATGGCCTCGCAGCACGTCAAGCAGGTTTGGGTGCATCCGCGTCCGGGGCTCATGACGCCGTATCTCAGCGAGGATTGGTTCCGGCTTTGGGGCATCGCGCTCGACGAAGCGGAAAAACTCGACATGAACGTCTGGATTTACGACGAAAACTCGTACCCCTCCGGCTTTGCAGGCGGTTTCGTGCCCGAAGCGATGCCCGATTCGCGCGGCAAGGGCTTGCATTTGCAACGCGTCGGAAAGATCGACAAACTCGCCGACAATGTTAATTACGTGTTTTCGATCACGAAAGACGTTGACGGAAAAGAAACCTACGCGAACGTCACCGAAACGGCGAAAAAAGACGGTAAACTCGGTGACGGCGAATGGTTGATTGGCCGCGTTGAGCTTGCCGGGACCGGCGGGTGGTTCGGCGGGTGGTGGTACGTTGATTTGCTGAAAAAGGGGGTCACCGAGAAATTTATCGAGATCACGATGGAGCCGTATCGCAAGCATTTCGAAAAACAGTTCGGCAAACGGCTTCCCGGCTGGTTCACCGACGAACCGCACCTGCAAACGGCGGGCGGGCTGACCTGGAACGAGGAAATTCCGGTGCTGTTCGAGCAGAAATTCGGATATTCGCTGATCGACAATCTCCCGTCATTGACGGCGGAGGTCGGCGACTGGAAACGCGTGCGGCACAACTACCAGCAACTGCTGCTCGACCTCTTCATCGACCGTTGGGCGAAACCGTGCTTCGAATATTGCGAGAAGCACAACCTCGAATTCACCGGCCATTATTGGGAACACGGCTGGCCGGGCGCGAGTCACGGGCCGGACAACATGGCGATGTACGCGTGGCATCAGCGGCCGTCGATCGACACGTTGATGAACCAGTACGACGAAGGGGTGAACGCCCAATTCGGGAACGCCCGCAGCGTCAAGGAAATGTCGTCGGTCGCGAACCAGATGGGTTACAAGCGGACGCTCAGCGAAACGTATGGGGCCGGCGGTTGGGATTTGCGCTTCGAGGACATGAAGCGGATCGCCGACTGGCAATACGCCCTCGGGGTCAACACGACGAATGAGCATCTTTCGTACGTCACCCTCCGGGGCGCCCGAAAGCGTGACCATCCGCAATCGTTCTCGTACCATGCGCCGTGGTGGGAAGCGTATCACACGCTCGAAGATTACCACACGCGGCTCTCGTACGCGCTGACCCGGGGC
>JAVBQX010000036.1:0-5002 GCA_031548645.1 Thermoguttaceae bacterium | reverse complement strand
TTTATTGTCCGCACATTAAGGTGAAAAATTTCGCAAGCGGAATGATTGCCCTCCTCAACTAACCCCTAACCCCTAATCCCTAATGATGCACCACACCAACAGCAAGCGGATCATGGAACAGGCCGGGCGATTGATTCCCGGCGGGGTCAACAGTCCGGCGCGGGCCTTCGGCGCGGTCGGCGGCACGGCCATCGTCATGGCACGCGGCGAAGGGGCCACGCTTATCGACGTCGACGGCAACCGCTACATCGACTACGTGCTCTCGTGGGGGCCCATGATTCTCGGGCATTCGCACCCCGCGGTCGTCGAGGCCCTGCAAAAGGTGGTGCTCGACGGCACGAGCTTCGGCGCCCCGACGCGGAACGAAAACCGGCTCGCCGAACTGATCATCGACGCCTTGCCTTCGGTCGAAATGGTCCGGCTGGTCAACTCGGGCACGGAAGCGACGATGAGCGCGATCCGTCTCGCCCGCGGTTTCACGGGCCGAAATCGCATTATAAAATTCGCCGGCAACTACCACGGTCACGTCGACAGTCTGCTCGTCGCGGCGGGCAGCGCGGCGGCGACCTTGTCGGTTCCCAATTCGCCGGGCGTCACGCCGGGCACCACCGCCGACACGTTGATCCTGCCCTACAACGATCCGGTCGCCGTTTCGGAAGCCTTCGACCGTTTCGGCGACGAACTCGCCGCGGTCATCGTCGAGCCCGTCGCGGGGAACATGGGTTGCGTCGTCGGCACTCCGGACTTCCTGCAAACGCTGCGACGCGAAACGGAGAAACATGGGGCCGTCCTCATTTTCGACGAGGTCATGTGCGGTTTCCGCGTCGGTTACGGCGGAGCACAGGAGCGATTCGGCGTCATGCCCGACCTGACGACGCTCGGCAAGGTCATCGGCGGCGGACTGCCCGTCGGGGCTTACGGCGGACGTTCCGAAATCATGCGGCACATCCTTCCCGCCGGCAAGGTTTTTCAGGCTGGCACACTCAGCGGCAACCCGTTGGCCACCGCCGCGGGCATCGCGACGCTCGAAACGCTGCGCGAGACGAAGCCTTACGAACAGCTCGAACAAAAAACGAACCGGCTCGCCGCCGGATTGGTCGAAGCGGCCCGAAAACACGGCGTCGCGGCAAACGCGACCTGCTGCGGGTCGATGATGACGCTCTTTTTCAATCCGGACCCGGTCGTCGACTGGGACAGTGCCGCGTGTTGCGATACGGAACGGTTCGCCCGGTATTTCTGGGACATGGCCGAATCCGGCGTGTACATGCCCTGTAGCCAGTTCGAAGCCTTTTTCCTTTCGGTTGCGCACACCGACGCAATGATCGACGAAACCATCGCCGCCGCCGAACGGTTTTTCGCCGCCTGAAGTTCAATCAATCAGCCGTCGTTCTTCCGGTGGCGACGTCGAATTCATCTATGGCCGGGATCAGCATGGCGACGGTCGTGAAACCGTAAGCGATGACGGTTGCGACGAAAACATAGTGATAAAATCCGAGCAGCAGGCTCGTGATGGCGTAGAAGGTCATCAACGGCAGCAGGCACGAAGCCAGGCCGATGGCCGCGGACGGGTTTTTCGCCCCGAGCACGGCGTACAACCCGACGCCGCCGCCGACCATGAACGCGAGAAACGGCTGCAACTGGGCCCCGAACGAACCGCTGAACGCGACCATGATCCACATGCAGGCCGAAATGCCGAGGAACAGGAAAAAGACGACGCCAAGGCTGACGGCTACCGCGTTTCGCGTGTTTTCGTATTGCATGCCGATGTGCACGCCGACCATCGCGACGAATGCGTATAGAACCGTCAGGCCGACGAACAGGAAAAAGGCGTTCGTGCCCGAAATCGCGCCCGAGCCCCAGAAATAAACGGCCAAAAATAGCGGGAAAAGCACCATTTCCTTCATGTTGTAGAACGTGCCGCCGAGTTTGCCGTAAACGAATTCCTTCGGCGTGATGTCGCTGGCGAGCAGGAGGTCGAAGGTTCCCCCGTCGCGTTCCGAGGTCAGCGACGTGACCGCCTGGGCGTTGACCAGCACGAGCGAGAGAATCAGCAGCGGTATGAAGGGCCCGGCCAGTTGCGGAATCGTCACGCCGATGCCGGTCGCGTAAACGGATTGAATCAGCGAGTGCAGCATCACGACGCAGCAGACAGCCAGAACGACATAGGCGAGCCGGATGACGAGCGTTTTCCGTCCGTAGGCCCGCGTGCGGATTTCCCGCCAGACGACCGGGTTGTCCCAAACGTGCCGCACGCGACCCGGCGCCGAATGCGTGGCCAAGGCCCGGGCGTTTTCCAATTCGGACGCCTGCGAAAGGCTTTCCGTCGTCGGTTCGGCTAGTGCGGCGAGGTGTTCCGGTTTCAGGGTGGGTGTGCCACCGTCTTGTTCGGTATGTTGAGTGCGGTAAGCGGTCGAAAGTTCGGTCGATTCCTTGCGCCAGGTGTCCTGTTCGGCGCCCGTCTTGCGTAGTTCCCGCGAAGGATTCCAGATGCGCACCATGAACACCGCGATCGCGTTGATCAGCACGGTCAGCGCGGCGAACGCGGCCAAAAAGCCCGAAATCGGTCCGAGCAACGTGCCGCCGAATCCGAGTACGCCGGTTGAAAGTTCGAGCGACGGCCGCGAAGCGAGCGTAATCGCCTGCCACGGACTCATGGCCCGGGCGATGGCGACGGTGGAAAATTCAAACCAGGTTCGGCCCAGCAAACCCGATGCGACGGCCTCCCAGAAACCGAGCCAGGTCACGAGAATCAGCACCGTGATGGCCAGAGCTTGGAAGGTTTTTTCGCGCCACAGGGCGACGCACGAACCGAGACTCCCGCAGGCGAGCACGCTGAACAGCGTCACAAGGAACACGCGAACGACCTGGACGTGCGAAACGCCGCCGAGCAGCGAAATCAGCATGAAAACGGGCACCGACGTGACAAGCAGCACGAGCACCATAAGCAGGCTGGCCATCAGTTTTCCGAGCACCAGTTCGCCGTTGCTCATCCGGGTCAGCAGGAGCAGGAGCAAGGTTTTGCGGTCTTTTTCCTGTGCGACGGCCCCGGCGGCGAGCATCCCGGAAAAAAAGAAGAAGATGACCAGTTGCAGCGGCGCCAAAAGCTGGAACAGGCTGCTGCCGAAACGCGCGAAATCGCCGGGATCGCGGATCATTTGCGTGCCCGTCATGACGAGCCAGGCCGTGCAGACCAGCAACAGCAGCAGGGCGACGTAAACGCTCCGCGAAAGAAACGTCCGCTCGCGTCGCGGCGCGATCGTCACCTCACGCGTAAAAACCGGGCCAAAAAACATGGGATAGTGAAAAGTTAATAACTAATAGTGAATAGTTGCGCAAGCGATGAGATGCGTTTTTCAATATTCAACTATTAGTTTTTCGTTATTGGTTTTTAGTTTGTTAGGCCAGGTCGCGGTCTTCGAACAGGAACAGGCCGAACACGAGCGCAAGGCCGCTGTACATGACGGCGTAAATCGCCGTGCAGAATACATACCACCAGGTCGGCGGTTGCCCCATCGCGACGTTGGTTTCCATGTTGAAATGCTCCAGCACGGGCAACACCGCACAGGCCAGGTCGGCCACGAAGGCCACGAACGCGATCTGCCCGACCGACGACTGCACGATCATCGGCGCGAGGTGCCCGATGACATAAACCGCAAGACAGATGGTCAGGTTCGGCAGCAGGGAAAGCCGGGTCGAAATGGCGATCGCAATCGCCGTGAGGATCAGGGTTTCAAGAAACGACAATGCGAAACTCGGCAGCGTCGACATGACCTGTTGAGTGCAATCCAAAGCGGTGGGAACATCCTTGGCACTCTCACGGGCGTCGAACACGACCTTGTATGACACGGTATTGAGGAAAAAGAATCCCAAAATCAAAAAAATCAACGTCACGGCCATGACGACCCCGGAGTATTTCCCGAGGATGAACTGGAGCCGACTGACCGGTTTGGCCAAAATCATCAGGGCCGTTTTGCCTTCGAGCTCTTCGGCCACGGAAAAACTTGCCGTCCAGACAGCCAGAAAGATCGCCATGAGTTTGATGAGCGTCAACCCTTGTGTAATGACCAACTTAAGGTCTTCCCCCAGCGTATGGTAGGGGATGTACAAAAAGATGAACAGGGCGAACAACCCGATCAACACGAGGATAAGGAACAGCGGCTGCGAAACGGTTTCTTTGAACGTAACCCAAGCTATGGCACCGATTTTTGGCACGTAACTCCGAAAAACCCAGACAACCAGCGCGAACAGGAGAAAAACCCCGATCGCGACAAGGTCAATATAGCGGACGGCCCAAATCCAGTTGGGAATCGCAGCATACAGCGGCGTTTCAAGCATGAACGAGGTCATAATTTGTTATGTGTAGCAGTAAATAATGACGGATTACAAAAAACATCACGACAAACGGATAATCATACCCAATAAATCAATATATATCAAGCATATTCGGTTTTTACGTAATCGGAATCCCTTTTTCACAAAAATACCGGAATATTTTGATTGTTACACGAAAATAGTGTTGTGATGAGGGCAGAGGTTCTGTATGTGTTCATGAGGCGTCCCATTGCACATAACACTTGACATTTGATCGATATCAGGCACAATAAGTCGTTTTATTGTCACCCGTTGGGATTTAAATGCCACCTGTCTCTTTTGTTGTTACGGCAAAAAGGTGGGTAGCCGATCTCCGAGCGGCTACGTCGTCGTACTCGACGACCAAAACCCGTCAATGAAGCTTTTGGCACGTTCTGCCGACTGTCGTCGCCCCGACCGCTCGGAGATCGGTCGGCTACCTTTTAGGTAATTTCCGAACCAAGTCGATTGAATTTTGGTGAGTCTGCCCCATGTTGTTGTCCGTTGAGCATCTTCGCAAACATTTCGGCTCGGATCAGCCCGTGTTGGCCGATGTGACGTTCCAGGTTTTTCCCGGCCACAAAATCGGCCTGGTCGGCCCGAACGGTTGCGGCAAAACGACGCTGTTGAACATCATCGCGGGGCGCGAGGA
>JAVBQX010000022.1:0-12877 GCA_031548645.1 Thermoguttaceae bacterium | reverse complement strand
CGTCGCCGACGAATGTTTCCTGACCGGTTCGGCCGCCGAACTGATCCCCGTCGTTTCCATCGACAAACGCACGCTCGGCGACGGCAAGCCCGGCCCGATCACGAAAAAACTCCTCGACGCGTTTCACGACGAGGTCAAGCGATAGCCTTACCTCTTCGGGGCGTCAAGCCGCAATGTGTTGCCTTCGATTTTCGCGATGTAGTTCGGCATGTAATGGTCGTTGATCCGGTTCGTGAGGAACGACTTGAGGTCGTTTTCGAGAAAATCGTCGGCGACCTGTTTCGCGGAGTACAACTTCGACAGCAACCGCGTCAAAAAATGCGATTCCCGGTCGACAATGCAGCCCGCCGCGTCGATCAGCTTGAGCGTTCCGGCGTGCTTGTAGTGCATGGCCCGCGGAACGGAAAACGGGGCCAGCCGCACCGGGTCGGCGTAATAGGCGAAACGGTAGAGCGGTGAAACGATCTGGCCGGCAAAAACGCGGTTGCCGACGCGGGGCTGCCCGAACGTGAACGTTTCCAACGCTTCGAGCCCCATGCGCTGCAAGCGAAGCGCGGCCAATGTCGCGAGCGCGCCGCCGAGACTGTGCCCGGTGACGCGGATTTTTCGCGGCTGACGGTCGAGCAAAGATTGCAAAATCGCCGTGATGCGGGGCCATGCGGCGTCGAGCGCAAGCGAAAAGCCGCGGTGAACGAGTGCCCCGTGATCTTCGATTTGCACGACGTTGAGATTGATCAGCCAGTCGGCGACGTCGTCCGTACCGCGAAAGGCGAGCACGATCGCGTCGCCGTTCGAGGCAATGTATCCCCGGGCCGTTTCCCAGGGACGCTGTCCGCTTGCGGAAAAGGAAACGAGATCGTCAAATGGGAAACTTGCAAACCCCCTGTATCGCGCCGGGTCCGTTTCGTAACAGGCCGCCGCGGCATGGGCAAGGAACAGGGCTTGCTGCAAAAAATGACGGTCGGCAGTGTCGGGCGGCATGGCGTGTTTCCGTTTTTGTTACATTCCAGCCGTCACCGGCGCAACGGATACCGAGGTCGCGGATGCCTGCGTCGCAGGCGGTGAAGATGTCGGCGATATTTCCTGGCCGCGATCGCAGAAGAGCAAGGCGCCCCAGAAGAACGGGTGATTGGCCCGCAAATCCAGCGCGGCCTTGTCGGCGGCGCTGCCCTTGATGCGGGGCTCCTCTCCGCCCATCAGTTTTGAGGCGGCGATTTCCAGCGACGCCCGTTGCCAGGCCTGCGCGGCGGTGAGGTTTTTGTCTTTCCCGTTTTTGAAAAACTCGCCGATCTGGTCGCAGGGCGTGCGTCCGCCGGGATGCCATCGGCTGATGATGATCGTTTCGGCCCCACACGACATTAGCGCGGTCAAGGGAAGAAACAATTCGTGCCCGTCGCCGCCGGTTCGCATGGCCTCTTCGGCCGCCGTGTGATAGCAGGGCAAAACGACGAGTCGCGGTCCGCCCCAGGGCAGCCGGAGCCAGTCGGAAAACTTGGTGCCGGGAATGTCTTTCGCGCCGAACAGGGGCGACCAGTCGTGATCCTGTTCCGGCGGGGCGACGTCGGCAAGCACGATAAGTTGCGGGATGAATTTCGCGTACAGGGCGGGCGAACGCGTCACTTGGGCCGGCGTGACGGATTTCAGGCCGGCCTCCTGTCCACCCATGCGTGCAACGGCGTTGCGCGCGGCCGACGCATCTTGCGAAGCCGCCATTTTACCGAGCAACACGAGCGTTTCGACCTCCGCGTTGCGGCTCCGTTCGATAGGCAAACCGAGCCCCGCGGTCGGGGCATAACGCACCGTCCGGCCGCTCAAGGCGACAAGCGGGCGACGTTTCCCGCCAACGTCGACGCTCAAGGTTTCAAAAGGCACATACCAAAGAAATCCGTCCGGCACGATCACCAGTTCGGTAAAATCAAGCGTCCGATCACCGCCCAGCAGTTCGAGAAAAAGCGTTTGCCCCGCTTTGGCCCATGCGCCACGTGACAATTCGGCGATTTCCAACTGGCTGGTCGCGCCGCCCTGTCCGATGAGGGCCAGGTATTTCGAAACGTCGGTTTTCAATTGTTGCGGACTTTTGATGCGCCAGATTTCGCTTTTATCCCGGCTGATCAAAAAGCCGTAGATTTCGCCCATCGTCTCAAAATACATGAGCGTGACCGTTCCCTCGGGGAGCCGTCCGCGGAATTCCTCATAAGGCACGAAGGGCGGAAACAGGTTCGGGACCGGGACGCCTTCCAAGGCCATCCGGTGCAACATCGCTTCCTGCCGTGCGGCCAGCGTTTCCAGTTCGCGATAGGACGCGTCAAGCCGCCGCTGCGTCGCGCCGTCGGTTGCGACGAGCGGCTGCGAAGCGATTTGTTGACGCACGCGTTGCATGTCATCAGAAAGCTGTTTCAGCTCGGGGCGTTCGTTGAGCAGTCGGACCCGTTGCTCCTGCTGTTCCCGCGTCAGCAGGTGCACGGGCGCTTCGATCAGGAAACGCAACGAGATAAGTCTTCCGCCCAGGTGCAGGGTCGATTGAAAACGATGACGTCGCGCCAACTCGGCCGTTTCAAAAGCCTTGGCGGCATCCCGCTGGGCGACGGCCAAGGCGAACCATTGCCCGAAAAGACCGTCTCGCGGAGTTGTGTCGACGGCCAACGATTCGGCGGGACGGGTCTGCCGATCGAACGCAGTCGGTTCCCGCAGCAGTTGACCGTACAGTTCGATACCCGCTCGCGGCGAAATCGCGCCGCTAGTCGAAATTTTTCCCGAATCAAACAGTTTTTCGAGTTGCGCAAGTTGATAGCACCATGGCGAAGCGCGGCGAATGCGTCCCAGGGCCGCTTCAAGCGTCTTGTCGCCCACGGTCGTATTGTCGGCATGGTAGGAGGTGATTGCGCCGAGATAATCCCAGTTTCCGGCCAATCGCCCGCGTTCGACGTCGTGTTTTTCGGCCACCGTCCGGGCGCGTTTGAGTTTCGTTTCCGCCGCCGCGAACTCTCTGCGCGCGACGGCGTCTTCCGCCGCGAGCGTGTTGAGCAATATTTGCATTCCGCGCAGACGTTCCTTTTCCGCCCATTCCAGTGCCTTGGGCATGACGTTCGCGTTCGGGTCGGCGGAGATCATTCGGCGCGTCATGGCGATATTCCGGAACGCTTCGCCCATCACGAACGCGTCCTCATAATGCCAGCCGGAAAGGCTTGCCGCGACAAACCAGCGGTTGGCCGCAGGGTAATCGGTCGCGCGAATCGCGATTTTTCCCAATTCAAGTTGCGCGAAACCGGTCAGGGGGTGGTCGGCCTTCTTGTCGAGTTGCAGGCTTTGTTCGAGCAGCGGCTTGGCTTCGAGATCGTTTCCCGCCGTCGTCAGGGCAAGGGCAAGCAAAATATCGCCCCATGCGTTCGACCAGTGTTCCTGGGGGAAGGGGCGCTTTCGCAACTGATGCAATAGCTTTTCATTCAACTCGTCATAGCGGCCCAACGGTCCGAGTATTTCGGCGCGGCGACCGAGGACCAAAGCCATGCAGACGGCCACTTCGGTCGGATCGATCGGCTGCGATTCGGCGTCCGGCGCGGGCAGATATCCTCGCGGAGAATCGTTCGTGTCCACGTCGGGGAGCATGTAATCCATCATGACGCGGTCGGGAATGATGGCCATTTCCCCGGACGAAAGCGAACGATCGCCCCAAGGCGGCAACGATTTGGCCTTGTATCGAACGTTCGGCGCCGTATCGAAATGCAGCCAGCCCGGCCATTCGTCGTTGTCGAGGCAATCCTGCAATGCGATGTCGAAGCAGGCCATCGCATTGCCGATCTCGCCCATCTGGTAGTGGCATTCGCCGACTCGCGCGTGATAGCAGATCGAATCAACCCAGTGCCGCCGACCGTTTTGCACGGTGCGGCGGATTTCATCTCCATACTCCTGCAAAGCTTCGATGTAATCGCCGCGATCGAAAATCGCCCGGGCGGAAAAATATTTCTCTGAAAGATAGCCTGTCGCGGATTCCCGAATTTCCATATCACCATCATCCGTCTTCGCGCATGCCGTCACGGCTTGCAACGCCGCAAACAGGACGATCACGCCCAGGATGGAGAAAAAGATCACGCGACCTCGTGTTTTCCGACGGCGTTCGAATGGTCTTAATGTCGGCATTGGGGCTCTCCTGGCGGGGCGTTTCGTGGGCGTTGCACTGGATGATCGTGCATTCGATGTGCCTTGGAATGACAAACGGGAAACCTGCAAAGGGTGGCGATACGCCCCTCTCCGTCGATCATTCGACATCTTCGGGGCAGAAAAAATGAGTTTTGAGAAGCATACTGGAGGTCACCCGATGCGACCGGTAAGATATGGGTTATACAATGATTTATGCCGTGCAATAAAAGGTGGGGAATACCAAAAATAATTTCAAACAATAATTCTAACCGAGAACCATTTGAAAAACAACATTATTATGTAAAAAGTCACAAAATTTGAATAATGTAATCCGACATCTCCATGATAATCATGAGCAATTTATTGTTGTTAGGAATCGCATTGTTTGTTTTGCTGCGAACGTTTATAATGATTTGCGGCGGTGCAATATTTTCGCACTATAATCGATGTGACGTTATGTAACGTTCGGTGACACATCGCCGTCATAATTCCGATGGATATTCAGGCCCAAAAAATATACATACTTAAACAGAAATCAAACCATGAAAAAGTCAATATCTTTTTTCGTATTTGTGACAATTGTTTTGTGTTCGCAATATTCTTTTGCGCAACCACCGATTGCACAACTATTTACAAATCGCGATATGCAAGGTCAATTTCGCGACGACATGCAATTGACGAACGAGCAGGCTCAAAAGCTGGGGGAAATGGGCGGGGAATTTCGTCGCGAAATGCAGCTCCTGTTCCGCGAACACGGCCCGCAAATGATGTCGGAGGAAAACCGCGACGAGGCCCTCGAAAAACTACGAGTCGAAGGCATGAAACTCGGCGAAAACCTCAAGCAGAAAATGCGCGGCGTGTTGAGCGAACAGCAATACGCGAAACTGGAAGAACGCACCTTCCAATTGACCGGCGGGACACAGGGGCTGCTGTTCAGCGTCGGCTTCGGCGATACACTGAAATTGACGCCCGAACAGGTCAAGAAAGTGGAAGGCCTGCAACGGCAGATGACGAATGAAATTTTCAAGCTGCTGGGTAAAATGCAGGGGGCTTCGGCGGAAGAACAGGCGAAAATCCGCACGCAAATCGAGGAGCTGGTCGCCAAATACGCGAAAATGGCACGCGAACTTCTGACCGACGAGCAGAAGGTCAAGGCCGAGAAACTGGAAGCGGACACCCCGGATTACATCTGGAACCGCCTCCCGCAGAATCGCGGCAAAACCCGAGAATGGCGACCGGGGGCCAATTCGTGGCAACCCGGCCAGGGCGTCCCGGAAGGCGTCAACACCAACCGCGAAGCCAAACCCGTCCGCGAACGCGGCAAACGCGTTTTCCCGGAATGAGGCATTTTTGATGAAAAAGGTGAAGGAAGAGGAAATAGAAAACCATTCCCCCTTTCTCCCTAACCCCTCACCCCTAATCCCTCACCCCTAATCCCTCAACCCCTAAAACAATGATTAAATGGCTTCGCGTTTTGGTGGCGGTTACGATTTTTTGCGTGCTGTCCTGGTATTTTGTCGTCATTGACAAGGAATCGCCCGACTTGCACCAGTTGGCGCAAATCCAGTTCACGCAGGCGTTGCTCGGCGGGATGATCGGGATCGTGGCCGTCTGGCTCGTCGTCGCTTTGCTCTTCGGACGGGTGTACTGCTCGGCGATCTGCCCCTTCGGAGTCTTGCAGGACGTCTTTTCACGCATCGCCAAACTGGTGCGCGGCAAGAAGCGGAAATTCGCTTTCCGTCCGGCCATGACCAAAACGCGTCTGGCGATTTTTGCGATCTTCGTGACCGGACTGCTGGCCTTTCCGAGTTTCGTGAGCCTGCTTGACCCCTACAGCAATTACGGGCGCATCGTGACGTCGACCCTTCGGCCCGCGTACCGCACGGCGAACGACGCGCTGGCCAAACGCGAGCAGTCAAAGAAAAACTATGACACGGTCTTTCTCAACGTCGACGAATACGCGCGGCGCACCTATCCCTCGGGACTGCTGGCGGCCCTCGCCGCGCTGGGCGTCGTCGGCGTGTTTGCGACGCTGTACGGTCGCCGCTATTGCAATACGATCTGTCCCGTCGGAACCCTGCTCGGGCTGTTGTCCCGGCGTTCGTATTTCAAGGTTCGGCTGAAACACGATTGCGTTTCCTGCGGACTGTGCGCCGCGGCCTGCAAGGGTGAGTGCATTGACGCAAAAAACAAAACGGTCGATTCGTCACGTTGCGTCGCGTGTTTCAACTGCCTTTCGACCTGCCGTCGCGGTTCGCTCACGTATTCGTCGCCGCTGCCGGTGATTGATAAGGACGTTGCGACCGATTCGCCGCGACAACACGCCGCGATGACGCCGCAACCCGCCGGCGGTCCCGCCGTTCGTACCGAAACGGAAAGCAACGACGCATCGACAAACGCGGCTATTTTGCCTGGCACGACCGACCCGCGGCGCCGACGTTTCCTGCACTGGTCGATGTTTTCGCTGCTCGTTCCGGCGGCTGTCGGCGTGTGGGCGAAAAAAGCGAAAGCCGCGTCGACCGCGCCCGATCCCGGCCTGCCGCAGGGAAAAAGCGTCGTCGGTTACGAAAAAACGACGCCCGTCATTCCGCCCGGCGCGAATAACGTCGGGCATTACAAGCGCCATTGCACCGGCTGCCATCTTTGTGTGAGCAAATGTCCCACGGGCATCATCACGCCCTCGGCCTTCGAGCTGGGCCTCAGCGGTTTCATGCAGCCGGTCGTCACCTTCGAACACCGCTACTGCGATTACGATTGCGTCATCTGCACGACGGTTTGTCCCTCGCACGCGCTGCTGCCGCTGACGAAAGAGGAAAAGCATCTCACCCGCGTCGGAAAGGCCGTCTTCATCAAGCGAAACTGCGTCGTGCATTCGATGGGCGAAAACTGCGGCGCATGCGACGAGCATTGCCCGACCAAGGCGATCAAAATGGTGCCCCACGGCGATCCGTCGCGAAATCTCGTCATCCCGACCGTCGACACCGACCTGTGCGTCGGCTGCGGCGCCTGCGAACACGTGGGCCCCGTGCGGCCCTATCGCGCGATCTACGTCGACGGACTGGCCGTGCACGAACAGGCCAAACCCGCCTTTGATCCGAACGCCAAACAGGAAGACGTTTCCGGCGAAATCGATTTCCCGTTTTGATTCGACAAAGGTAGGGCGGTCTCGCCGTGACCGCCACAATCAGAGCCGATTAATCAGAGCCCGAAGCGTCAGCGAGGGACAATCATGCTCCGGGGCGGCATTCGCCGCTCCATTTTTCAGAAAGGCGTTCCCATGAAAAGCCGTTTCTATTTCTGCCTGTTGCTCATCGTCCTGCTTTCGGGCCTGACCGCCGCCCCGGTTGCGGCGCAATACGGCGGGCCGTCAAAATCCCGGCCATCGCCACGGGACGAAGTGGACGATGATGTGTTTTTTGGTTTTGATGCCGTATCGGCGGAAGAGGACGAAGACAATGCCGATGAGGAATTTCCTGACGACGACATGGACGAAGTTGATGAGGAACTTGACGAAGACGACATGGAGTCCCTGGACATGGAGGACGAAGGCTCCCCGGAACCGGAATACGCGTATCCGCCGGCGTGGAAATTCGCGGAAAACCGTCGTCCGCAGGTGCAGGCGGAAGAGCGGGTCAGGGCCTTGAAGCGGTTTTCGCTGGATTTCTACAAGCGGCTGATCGACGACGAAAACAAGGAAAACCAAAACGTCGTCTGCTCCCCCTGGAGTGCGGCGATGATTTTGTGCATGTTGCACGACGGGGCAAATGAGGAAACCGCGAAGGAAATCCGCAAGGCCCTGCGTTTCCAGGGGAACTCGAAATTTTTTGAAAAATACCTGCACATGGTCGCATACAACGCCCGTGGCAAATTGCCGCAGTCCAGTTTTCAGGACGCGGCGATCCTGGACTTGGCGAATTCGTTTTGGCGACAGGACGGATACGAATTTCGCGAAAAATACCTTAACCTCCTCGAACAACGTTTTCTCGCGGAAGTGAGCGGCGTGGATTTCACGGGCGATCCGTCCGAAATCGCGAAAAAAATCAATGCGTGGTGTTCGGAGAAAACCGGGGGCAACATCAATGAATTCGTTTCTTCGCAGGACATCGGCCCCCAACGGCGAATGATGATTTTGAACGCGGTTTATTTCAAAGGGCGTTGGGGATTTGTGTTCAGCCGTAGGGCGACCAAGTCGGAATGGTTTCACCATGCCGACGGCACCGTCAGCAAGACGCCGATGATGAATCTTCAAGAGGAGATGAATTTTTATAACGATGGTCAATTCTCAGCCATTCGAAAACCGTATTGCGGGAACGCGCATATGTTGATTATCCTTCCTCATGAACATGCCGGGCTTGCGGAACTGGAAAAACGGTTGTCGCCTCAATTCCTCAAACGAATTGACAATCAGTTTGAATACGAGTTGGTGAAAATCAAGTTGCCCCGGTTTTCCTTTGATTCCGGTGATGATCTGATCCCGGTCATGGAGAAGCTCAATGTCGTCTCGGCGTTTGACGCCGACAAAGCCGACTTCTCGAAAATGACCGATGAAGAAGGTTTCTTTATCGATGTTTTTCGCCAGAAGGCGATTATCCGGGTGGATGAGGAAGGCACCGTCGCCGCGGCTGCCACCGGTGGATGGGGAGTTGGCGGTCGGCCGCCCGAACCGAAGAAATTTTACGCCGATCGCCCGTTCCTGTTTTTGATCCGCGAAAACACGGACAATGGCATTCTTTTCATGGGCCGGGTTCACCATCCGGAGAAAATCGCCGACACGGAAAACGCGGAATAACAGGGGCGGGCGTTTCGCCAAACCCCAATCCTCAAGAATGGCAGCCGCGAACGCAGAGAGCGTAGCGAACGGAGTGACCGGGGTGGGGCGAGTCCGTTTGGATATGCGTATTTCGCGTTTTCGGTTTACCGTTCGAAATATTTCGGGTGTCAATGTACTTCCCGTTTTGCGGCCACTCACTCCGGTCACTCCGCCGGAGTACCGGCTGCGTTCGCGGCTGTCATTGCGGCGGTCTCGGCGAGACCGCCCTACCTTGCGTTTCAGACCGGTATTGCATACGAATCATTGTCCGTCAAAAGCGTCATTCCGACTTGATCTCGATTTCGGCCCAATAACCGCCTTCGAAGGACCAGCCGGAGGGTTTGTTTTCGAGGTCGATCTTGACGTTTTTGCTGCCCGCGAACGGCGTCAGGTCGAAGGTCACCTCCGCCCAGCCGGTCCCGCCGGTGAGCGTCTTGCCGATGTCGACCGTTTTTTGCGGCGAACCGTTGACGCGGATGACCAGGTCCCAATCGCCCTGCTCATGATGTCCGACGACCGCGCGGAGCATCGTCTTTTTCCCCGCCGGAATGTCGACCGAGGTCGTCAGCACGCAGGGCGTTTCGCGATCGACCGGGTGCGTCAGGAGCACGTTCTTTTTCCCGCGGAGCGATTCGTGGAAACCGGGGTTCATGTCCGGCCCGGTTGCGCCCGCCGTCCAGCCGGGGAACAGGTGATCGATCGCCTGCTGGAGCGTCGAAAAATCCTTGAAGCGGATTTTCGCGTTTTCCGCATCGGTAAAAACGCTGTTCGCGATCGGGCCGGGTGCCCAGCTCAGTTCGTTTTTGTTCGGCTTCGGCTTTTTGACCGGAATGACGAACACCTCTTCGCCGTCGGCGTCCTTTTCAACGCGGCCGCCCTGGCTCACGAGAAATTCACGGGCCAGCTTTTCGCTGACGTCGATCAGCGTGTCGACGTTGTACGCGGTGAAATTGAAGTTCGTCTTGTGGTCGAGTTTTTCGGTGAACCGCGCCGGCAGTTTGTTGAAACCGATCGTCGCGAAGAGCACGCCGGCCGCGTTCGAGGGATTGCAATCGGAATCCTGCCCGCAACGCGTCGAAATGATGATCGTTTGGTCGAGGTCGCCCTTGCCGTACAAAAGGCCCATCAAAATGTAGGCCCCGTTGATCTTGACGTCGATGCCGCCGTTGGACGCCTGCTGGAATTCCGGGTTCTCGCGGTATTTTTTCTGACATTTTTGCCAGGTGGCGTGCCAGTCGTTCGGATTTTCCTTGTACCACGCGACGAGATCGCGCACCATTTCGGCGTATTGGCTGTCGGCCGGAATGCAGGCCAGGCCCGCGTCGATGATCTTGAGAATGTCGTCCTCGAAAAACGCTTCGCAGTACATGCCGCCGACAAACTGCCCGCCGTAAAGACCGTCGCCGTAATTCATGAGCCGCCCGAATTTGTCGCCCAGCTCAATAGCGACGTTCGGCATGCCCGGGGCGATCAGGCCGGAGAAGTCGGCCTCGATCTGGTAGTCGATGTCGTTCGGGCAGTTGTTGAATTTCGGGTGGCCCGAGTCCGGCGGCGCGATGCCCGAACGCAGGTTCTTGCGGCCCGCGTTGTTGGCGCACCACAAGGGGTATTCGCTGTTGGCGAAATCGATCCCCGCCTGCCGGATCGACGCGTCGATGCCGTATTCCTCAAGCGTTCGCAGGAAGGTCATTTCGACGTACAGGTCGTCCTGCCCGAAGGCTTCGTTGATCATTTCCGGCTTCCAGACGGGCATGTCCTTTTCGGGAATGATCTCGTCCCGCCAGCGGAATTCGGTCGGGGCGCCCCAGCAGACGCCGGCGATCTGGCCGATCCAGCCGGCTTTCATTTTGTCGCGATAAACCTTGACCGGCAACCGCCGGAACTGCGCCGCGTCGTCCGCGACCGCCGTGCCGACGTTCGCGACGACAAAAACCGCCGCGCACACGACAAAGGTCAAGGCCGATATGGTGATTTGCTTTTTCATGGTGATTTTTTCTGGTTGGTGGTGTAATAATATCTTGCCCGCCGTATCAATTTTCCGGAAAGCAGTGCCGCGGCGGTCACGGCGTGACCGCCCTACCTTTTGCGCCGGGCAAGCCCGACGGCTAAGATGTCCGGGGATTGCGCTGCGCTTCATCCCCGGCTCATTTTAACTCCACACTCCAAATTCCACATTAAATTTCAACCCACGCGCCTTCCCGGGCGCTGCGGATGACGGCGTCGCAGACTTTTTGTGTGCGCATGGCCGCGCGGAAATCCGGCTGGAATTTCGGGCCGCCTTCGAGGCTCTTGAGAAAATCGGCCACGGCGTTGATGAAGGTGTGTTCGTAACCGATCGTCGTGCCGGGAACCCAGTATTTGTCCATGTAAGGGTGTTCGCCATTGGTGACGAGAATCCGCTGCCAGCCGGTGAGATGGTCTTCGACCTTTTTGCCCGTGTCGGGGTCGGCGTAGCGGAAAAATTGCAAATATTCCGGCTCTTCAAGGTTGAAATACACGGCCCCGTTTTCGCCGTTGAGTTCCATCGTGCTGAAATTTTTGCGTCCGCGGGCGTATCGCGAACTTTCGAAAGTGCCGATCGAGCCGTTTTCGAAAATCGCGAGGAACATGCAGGCGTCGTCGATCGTGATCGGTTCCATCTTGCCGGTTTCGGCGTGCATGCGTTCCTTGATGAAAATTTCGGTGTAGGCGACGACCTTTTTGATCGGCCCGTTGATCCATTCCGCCGTATCGATCGAGTGGGCCAGCAGGTCGCCGGTCACGCCGCTGCCCGCGACTTTCGCGTCGAGCCGCCAAAGCGAGGAACCGCCGGCGGGCACTTTCTGGCTGATCGTGTAATCCTGGTTGTAAATCGCGCGGTAGTGAAACGGCTTGCCGACGCGGCCTTCGCCGACGAGTTGCTTGAACAGCGAAATGGCCGGTACGCGGCGGTAATTGAACATCACCATGTTGGCCACGCCCGCCTTTTCGATGGCCTCGACCATTTCCTCGGCTTCGCGCATGCTCATGGCCAGCGGTTTTTCGCAAACGACCATCTTGCCCGCCTTGGCCGCGGCGATGACCATGTCGTGATGCAGGAAATTCGGCGCCACGACGTCGATCAGGTCGATGTCGTTCCGCGCGATCATTTTTTGCCAGTCGGTTTCAATCGACTCGTAACCCCACATTTTCTGGAACTTTTTCAGAATCTCAAGGTCCTGCTCCCGGCCGTAACAGGCTTTCAGGACCGGCTTGTGTTCCAGTTCGAAGAAGTGGTTGACCTGGCCGTAGGCGTTCGAATGCGTCCGCCCCATGAAACCGCAACCCAACATGCCGATATTGATCGTTTTCGTCATTGCTATCCTTTCCATGATGATAATAGGAGATGTGAAAGCCGCCGCAGCTTGATTTCAAGCCCGGCGGCCTAATCCCATTCAGGATAGCAAATTCCGGCACGGAATGCAATAATGGCGCGGCGATAAAAATGCGCCGCGTTTTCAACGCCAATGGCAGCCCGAAGCGTAAGCGACGGGTAAAACATCACAATTTCCAAAAAACCCGTCGCTTACGCTCCGGGCTCTGTGTTATCATCGGCTCTGATTATTCACTCTTTCCCGTCGCAATGACCGGGGCTTTCAGCAGCCCGGTGGGGAAAAGCTGGTAATCGTCCGACCAGCCGTTGCCGCCGGTGATCCAGTTCGGCGGGCCGTAACCGCTGGCGCGTTTCGGCACCTGGTGCAGCGGTCCGAACGTGTTCCGGCGGTTCAGCACCAGTTCGAGGGCCAGCGATTTGTTGCGTGCCATGTCGTCGGTGATGAACGTTTCAAACGGTTGCCAGCCGATCATGCGGCGTTCGCAGCCGTCGGACCAGACGTTGACCGTCGCGGCGAAAAATTCGGGCAATTGCAGCATCGCCTCCCGGCCCGCTTCCAGTTTGCCCGGCAGCGGCAC
>JAVBQX010000277.1:0-14531 GCA_031548645.1 Thermoguttaceae bacterium | reverse complement strand
ATGCCGGAGCCCCTGGAAATTGTAGAGAAATTTTCCCTTGCGGTACAGGAAGGAGGTGATTTTCTGCGTCATGGGCGAGCTTTTCCGCACGACCAAACCGGAAAGCGGCGCCATGCCCAGGCTGAATTTTTTGAAGCCGTTTTCCTTGTAATCGACGAGCAGCGAAACCAGTAGGAAGAGCATGATTGACTTGGGGGCGTCATCAAGGTAACGCATCAGGTCGATGCTGGCGCTCAGCCGGTCGGTTTCAAAAAGACTGGAGAAGGCGATGATTTTTCCGTTTTGGCGGACGACGGCGATCCGGAAATTTTTGAGGTATTCCGCATCGAAGCGGCCGAGCGAAAAACCTTTCTCGCGAACCCGTTTGGATAGGAGCCAGTGGTCGGAGATGGCTTTCAATTCGTCAAGCGGCGCCTCGCCGGGGGCGAAAAACTCGACCGAACAGCCGTCCTTATGTCCCCGGTTGAAAGTGTAACGCATCTCGCGCGACTGTTTGGCGTCGAGCGAAAAGTTGTCGAGGTGAACGACGGCTTCTTCACCGATCTTGATCGCCAGCAGCCCGATATCCATGTACATCGGGAGATTGTGGGCCGAAACCTGATAAAAGACCGGGCGGAACAGGTGCTGGTCGCAAAGGTCCTTGAACTGCCAGATGAGTTCGGCCTGTTTTTCCGGCGTCCCGACGGGGTCGAACAGCGAGATGAGGCTTTTACCCTGGTGCCCGTACATGAGGAAGGCGTCATTGTCTTCGTGAAACAGGAGCATCTTGTCGCCGCAAAGAACCAGCGCGGCGTCGGGGTTGTCGAAATTCCTGTAAATTTTCGAGGCCGCTTCGACCTGCGATTTGTCGGGAAAAACCGGTCGGAACGCCGCGTGCATCAGCCAGCGCAGGCAGAAAAACAGCAGTACGACGAGGCAGACCAGGAAGGCGCGAAACGAGCGGGAGACGTTGTCGTCGAGCCCGAACTGCCACCAGAGCTCGCGGCTGTATTCGATGCTTTTGTAGCAGAAAAACGAGATCGTCAGCGACAGCGCCAGGGCACAGCCGACGATCAGGAGGTATTGCGGCGAAATGGTCAGTTGCGTCAGGCGGCTCTTGCGGTAAAACGAGGCTCGGAACAGGAGCATGAGCAGCGTGATGCCGAACAGGATGACCGCTTCCTCCCAATCGAACCCCTTGAGGATCGAAAAAATTCCGCCGAAAACCAACAGGCAGACGGTCAGGAACCAGGCGCCGGTGAGACGTTTCTGCAATCCGTTGGCGAGGAACAGGCACAGGATGCCGATCAGACTGGCGACGAGGTGGAACGTGTCGATCAGCGGCAGCGGCAGAAAAACCCCGAGGGTTCGCAGGCGGTTGTACACTTCGGGCGTCGAACCGGAAAGAATGAGCATGAAGCCCGAAAAGAAAACGAGAAAGGCCATGATCGGCGGGACCAGTCCGGACGAAAAGCGAAGCGACTTTTTGCGTTTGAATCGTCGGAATTCGTTGACCAGGAGCAGGAGCGAAGCGATCAAAAACGGGACGACCGTGTAAATCAGGCGGTAGAGAACGAGGGCGGCCATGATTTCGGCGCCGCCGACTTTGGAGGAAAACGCGGCGAGCAGGACAGCCTCGAAAACGCCCAGCCCGCCGGGGATATTGCTGACGGCCCCGGCTCCGAGGGCGATGCAGTAGACGATCATGAACGAGGGATACGACGGCGGATTCGGCAGGAGCAAATACAGGACCGTGCCGGCGGCGATAATGTCGAACGTGGTGATCGCGCATTGAATCAACAGGAGCCGCAGGTTCGGCACTTCGAGGTGGTAGGAGCCGAGGCGGATGAAAAACGTGTGATCGGTTTTTTGCGGCAGGCGGCTCAGGTACAGGAAAAGCCCGGCCAAAACGTAAAAAGCGATGATGACCGCCGCGATGAAGACCAGGAACACGAGCGACAGCCCGAACAGCGAAGCGACATGCCGCACGTTGATCAGCAGGAGCAGCGCGATGAGCAGCGGCACGGTGACCGTGAACGACAATGACGCGAAGAGCGACATTTTCGCGATCGTCATCGTCGTGAGGCCGTAATGCTTGTAGAGGCGGTATCGCACCGCGCCGCCGGAGAAAATGGCCAGTCCCAGGGCGTTGGAAATCGCAAAGGAGCAAAAGCCGCCGAACGCAAGCCGCTTCAGGGTGAGGTTGCCGCCCACGTATTTGTTGGCCGACCATTCGTAGCCGATCAGCATGAGGAAACTGACCGCCGTGGCGGCGAAGGCCCACACGACCATCACGCCGGGGATGCTGTCGATCGCCTGGGCGACCGCGTGCGGCTTGATTTCCTTCATGAGCTGGTAGCAGGCCACGATGGCAAACAGGAAAATCGCGCAACTGAGCGCCGGCTTCCAGTAGCCCAGGAGCACCGTCAATCGCCGTTTCGGCGGAATCGCTTCCGTTTTTTCGTCCATGTTCCCCCGCCTATGGTGTGATATTTGCGGCGTACGATTTTGTGACGCAGGATATTGAACAAAATATCATATTCTCAATATCCTGTCCAGAGAACAAGGAAGATAATTCCGGTGGCAAAAAAAATCTGCGAGGCTCACTTTCCGGCAGGCTTCAGGAATCCGTTGTTGGCCAACCACGCCTTGCAGAGTTCGGGCCAAAGTTCGCTGCCGGGACGTCCCTGGGCCAGGCCGAGGCCGTGCGCCCCCTTCTGGTAAATGTGCATCTCGGCGGGAACCTTGTGTTGCCGCAGCGCCATGTAAAACGCGATGCCGTTTTCCGGCGGCACGACAGTGTCTTCGTCGGTGAAGAAAATGAAGGTCGGCGGCGTACGGTCGGTCACCTGTTTTTCGCTGGAATAATACTCGACCAGTTTTTCCGGCGGGTTTTCGCCGATCAGTTCCACGACTTCCTCCGGCGGGTCCTGGCCGATCAGGTTGACCTGCGAACCGACGTGCGTGACGGAAGAATTGAATTGGATCACCGGGTAGCACAGGATCATGAAATCCGGCCGGCAACTCACCGCGTCAACGGCGTCGGACGAATAACCGTCCGGCATTTTCGGGGAGTCGTCGAAATGCGTTCCCGCGGTCGAGGCCAGATGCCCGCCGGCGGAAAAACCCATCACGCCGATTTTTGCCGGATCAATGCCCCAGCTTTCCGCGTTGAACCGCGTCGTTCGGATTGCACGTTGCACGTCGAGCAGCGGGTTCGGATGACCGTAACCCTTGCCGCGATGACGGTATTCCAGCACCACCGCCGTCACGCCGAAGGAATTGTACCATTCGGCGATCTGTTTGCCTTCGTGATCCATGGCCAATCCGTGATATCCGCCGCCGGGACAGACGACCACCGCCACGTCGGTCGCAAGGTCCTTGTCCGGGCACCAAACCGTGATGAGCGGCTTGTCTTTTTCCTCCGTCCCCAACGCATTGGGGGCACCGTTCTCCCAGAGCAACATTTTCCGCTGCTCCGCGGCGGAAAGCGACATGGCGGTACACAGAAAAACAGCGACGGACAGGCACAAGCGGACTTTCATGGTTGGCCTTTCATGTGGAAATTGGAATGGTAAAGGTAGGGCGGCCACGCCGTGACCGTCGCCAATCAGAGCACGTGGCAGGCCAGTGCCCCTTCGTCCCTCGCTTACGCTTCGGGCTCTGGTTTAGGGACAAATTATTTTTACGCTTCGTCCCAGCATTTGCGGAGGTAATCGAGGCATTTCGGAACTTCGACCGCCCGATCTCCGCTTCCGCCGACGCCGCATTCAAAACTGACCACGCCGGTGTATCCGATGTATTTCAAACCGCGGAACGCCTCGGTGTGCGTGTGTCCTTTCGCCGAATGGTTTTCCGCGGTGGGCAACACTCGGCCTACGCCGCTGCCGAGATGGACGTGTTTGACGAAGTCGCCACCGGCAATGAATGCCGCCATGCTGTTTGCCTCTTCGGTGTACATGTGGTAGGTGTCCCCCAGCACGGCGATACCGGGAACGCCGGCCTCTTTGGCAAGGAGCGCGGCCTGGCTCACCTGGCGCATGAACCACGCTTCGCCGCGACGAAGCGGTTCCAGGATGACATTCGTTTTCAACGCCGTCGCCATGGGGCCGAGGTCTTTCAAAACGCCGACGGTTCGTTCCCAAAGGACGCGCTCCGGCAAATTGCGGACGCTTTCCGGCTGGCTCCCGCGGACGGGAACGTAAACGAGGACGGGGCAATCCATGGCCGCCGCAATCTCCATCTTCGCTTTGCTTTCATCAAGCCCTTTCCGGCGAACGGCGGGGTCTTCGCTCATGAGAGGAATTTCCGCGCCTCCGAAATAGATCGAGGCGATTTGCAGTCCGGCGTCGTCCGCCATCTTTTTCCAGTTTTTGGCGGATTCCATGTTTCCCGGATCGCCGATTTCGACGGCTTCAAAGCCGTTGGCCTTCATCCATTTGAGTTTTTCCGGGTCGCTGTTGCCCGCTGCGAGTCCGGGTCCGCTGCAAAACCGGAGCTTGGCCTTCGCACGTTGATCGCCGGGAAAAGTGGCGTCAGCGGCCGAAGCCCCGCCGGTCAAAACGGAAGACGCGGCCAAAGCCGAGCCGAGGATAGCGCTGTTTTTGAAAAAATCACGTCGTTTCATGGGTGAAACTCCTTGTTGAAGGCATAATGGTGTTCACGAAAGGCACGAAAACACACAAACCGTCACGACAGGATCATGAACCGCCGGCCACATATTTTCGTGAACTTTACAGTGTCAATTGTCAAAGTACGAAAGAATATTATAGCGAAACGCTTTTCAAGATACAACCCTGCCGTGATCTTGGATGCAAATCAGATGCCGGCGTGATGTCGCACCCGTTCCAGCAGTTTGATTTGCAGGTAGTTGCGGATTTCGCGGTGGTTGTCGAAGGTCATGACCTTGTCGGCCAGTTCGCGGCATTCGGCGAGGGAGACATTGCGGACCACCTGCTTGATTTCCGGCAGCGTGTGCGGCGAAACGCTGAACTGCCGCAGGCCCAGCCCCATGAGCAGCATGGCATAGAGCGGGTTGCTGCTCATCTGGCCGCAAAGCGAAACCGGTTTGCCGTTTTGGTCGGCCACCTCGATCGTGCGGCGGATCAGTTTGAGTACCGCCGGATCTTCCGAATGATAAAGATCGACCACGTCGAGGTTGCTCCGGTCGACGGCCAGGGCATATTGAATCAGGTCGTTCGTCCCGATGCTGAGGAAATCGACTTCTTTGGCGAACTGGTCGAGCATGATGACCGCGGCGGGCACTTCGACCATCATGCCGGTTTTGATGTCGCGGTCGTAGGGAATGCCTTCGTCGTGCAATTCGTCGCAAACGTCGGCCAACAGCATTTTCGCCTGGCGGAGTTCGAGCAGCGTCGTGACCAGCGGAAACATGACGCGGAGTTTTCCGTAATGGCTCGCCCGGAGGATGGCCCGCAACTGTTGCTGGAAGAGGTGCGTGTTTTTCAACGAAAGTCGGACGCTGCGCAAACCGAGGGCCGGATTGCGTTCGTCCGTCGGGTTGGGCAATTGCGGGAGTTTATCGGCCCCGAGGTCGAAGGTGCGGATCGTGACGATGCGGTCGCCCATCGTTTCGGCGACGCCTTTGTAGGCGTTGAAGTGGTCTTCCTCAGTCGGAATGCCTCGCGAAGTCGCGCTGAGGTATATGAACTCGGTGCGGTACAGGCCGATGCCGTCCGCGCCGCGTTCGAGGCAGTGCTTCGCTTCGCTCGGGAATTCGATGTTGCCGTACAGGTCGATTTTGACCCCGTCGGTCGTCACGGCCTCAAGATCGCGCAGTTCGTGCAGTTTGATCGCGATTTCGTGGGCCCGTTCGAGCTTGTGGCGGTACGCTTCGAGCGTTTCCTCGTCCGGCCGAATGATAATCAGGCCGGCGTCGCCGTCGATGATGACGGTATCCCCGCCGGAAACCTCGGTCAGAAAGGAACCGACGCCCACGACGGCGGGAATTTCGAGCGCCTGGGCCACGATGGCCGTGTGTCCGCCGGGCCCTCCGGTTTCGGTCACGAATCCGCGCACGAATTCGCGGTTGAGGTTGGCCGTCTCGCTCGGCGTCAGGCTCGAAGCCAACACGAGCACGGGAGAGGAAAGCTGGCTGAGTCCCTCGCGGGCCTTGCCCAAAAGCAGGCGGAGCAGCCGCTTTTCAATGTCAAAGATGTCGTTGATGCGTTCGGCGAGATAGGCGTTCCGCAATCGCCGAAACACATCGGCGTAACGTCGCAGCGTGACGCTAATCGCGTATTCCGCCGAATAGGCCTTGTCACGGATCAGTTCGATGAACTCGCCGTTGAGTTTCGAATCGTTAAGGATTTGCAGGTGCGCTTCGAAGATGTCGCCGTATTTTTGGCCCAACTCCCCGGCGACGGAATCGCGGTTTCCGGCCAACTCGTCCGACGCTTCGGCGATGGCGGCCTGGAGGCGTTCGACCTCCGGTTCGATCACGTCGCGCAAAATGAAACGCTTCGGGATGCGAAATCCCTCGTGACCGAGCACCATGGCTTCGCCGATGGCAATTCCCGGCGAAACGGCGATTCCCTGCAATTTTTTCATGGGAAATTATTGTAAGGGTTATAGCTGCACTGCATCAGTTATTTTTGTCAGCCACGGATGAACGCCTGATTTTTTCGCAACAATTTCCATAAACAATAATCCGTGTTTCATCCACGAAAATCCGTGGCTAAAATTATTATGGAAGTGCACGGTCCAATGACGACTTCAGCTTTTCGTTTCGTCGTCTTCGTCTTCGTAAAAGTTGTGTTCGAAAAGCGTCAATATCTCTTTCTGGAACGCTTCGGCGTCGGGGCCGGTCACCGACAGCGTCACCGTGTCGCCTTGCGCTGCCCCAAGCGAGAGCATTTCCAAAACGCTGCGACAATCGGCCGTGTGGGCGGTTTTCTTGTTCGTGATGGAAGCGGAACAGGTGAAGCCTTCCATTTTTTTAAATATCATAAGCGCCACCCGGGTATGCATTCCCGCGCGGTTGGTCACCTCGATATCACAAACGAGCGTCGTTTCGGATGCACTCATGCGATTTCCCTGGAATACGATCCGGCGATGATTTCAATTGCACCGGATCAATAGGGTTTCCGTTCGGTCAAAGCCGACAAACGCGGATTATTTTCCGAACATGTTGTCGTCGGCCTCTTCCAGAAGTTGCTTGATGTCGTCCTGGTTTTTCGACTGCTTCAGGAAGCGGCAGAAGGTTTCGTCCCTCAACTGGCGCGTGATGTGCTCAAGAGCCCGGAGATGTTCGCCCGGACGATCCGGCGGCGAAACGAGCATGAAAAAGAGAAAGACCTTTTCGCCGTCAAGGCTGTCGAAATCAATTCCGCCGGAACTGATCGCGACCGTGCCGACAAGGCGGTCGACACTGGGGTGCTTGGTATGCGGAACCGCAATGCCGTAGCCGATGCCGGTCGAACCGAGTTCTTCGCGGCGGATGATTGCTTTTACGATCCCTTCGTATTCGCCTTCCTTGATTCCGCCCGCGTCGAGAAGGGACTGGGTCATTTCGCGAATAACACCTTCCTTGTCCGTGGCCTGAATCTCGGTACGAATGGCATCGAGCAGGATAAAATCGGCAAATTTCATTTACCAAGCTCCTTAAGATAGCATCAGAGTGTGAATTGTTTTTTGGGTAGGGTTCGGCAACGTCCCTCGTGGGAAAACGTCTACCGACTCGGGAACACCGGCAACAACGTGAACCGGAAAGTCAATCCCGCATAACTCCATTGTAAATCAGCCCGTGCAAACTGACAAGGACTTTTCCGGAATTCCTTGCCTGGCGGACAATGCTTCCCGAAAGAAACCGGTCCAATGACAAATTTTCGTTACGATCGTGCAAAAATACCCAATCGGATTCTTGCGGCATTTTACCTATACATTGACAACGTCGCCGCTTTTGTGTAAGTTTCTTTTATGATGATAGTTACAACAAAATCAACACCTTTAGTGCAATATGCTTATTTTTTCTGTTTTGTGGCAGGAAGCAATATTTCAGTGCATAATTCCATACGTGTTTATTGTCCATAACCATGTTAAAAAGGGAGAATTTATGTAAAATTGGGTAAATTTTGATTCTTTGCGTTTTTTTCGCCCCGGACGAAGTGAAAAGGCAAAGATATAATTGAAAATAACATGCAAAAAAGCAATATTCATCGCGCTCACCTGTGGTGGCGTAAAATCAGCTGGAGTCTTTTTAAAATGCCCGACCAAATTCGAAATTACCTTCCCCAAATGTCCGACCTGTTGTCTTCGCCCAAACTGAAGGCGTTGGCCAATCGATTGAATCCTGCCGCCGTTTTCAATACAGCCCGGGGCGTTTTGGAGGAAGTGGCCGCGGAGGCAAAAAACGTCGCCACCGAGCGACGCATGCCCGACATTTCCGAACTTTCGGAGCGTATTGCCGCAAAATTAAGGACGACGCCATTTGCCGCGTCGTTGCCGCAGGTCAATGCGACGGGGATTCTCTTTCCCGCCGAAATCGCCTGTTCCGAGCTGCCGGTCAAGGCGATCGACCGCATGGTGGCCTCGTTCGGGGGCGAATTTTCCGCAATGCAGCCCGAAACGCCAACCGCCGCGCAGCCGGACGCGATGGACGCGTCCCAGTCGGCGCGAAAGCCCGCGACCGCCCGCGAGATGATTTGCGAACTGACCGGCGCGGCCGACGCGGTGATCGTCAACGCACATGCCGCCGCGCTGCTGTTGGCCTTCGCAACGCTGTCCCGGCACGACCGCCCCGACGTGTTGACGACGCCCGGCGACCTTTACGAAACGATGTCGGGCTGCCGTATCGACGATATTATTCCGATGACCGGCTGCGAAGCGCTGACGGTCGGGTCGCTGCCCCGGGCGACGCTCGACGATTACGCCGCCGCGGCCGGTGACGAAACGGCTTGCGTGTATTGTGCCGACGGGATTGACGGCTGCCTGGCGGTCGAACGCAACCTGCCCGAGCTTTCCCAATTGGTCGATTTCGCCCGAAAGCGAAACCTTCCGCTGGTGTTCGACACCGAATGGGGCACCTTTCAACCGACGCATGACTATGGCTTGAAAGGCGTGCCGACCTGCCGTGATTTGCTTCAACAGGGTGTTTCGCTGCTGGTCGCGTCGTGTGGCGGGCTGAACGGCTGCGACTTCGCCGCGGCATCCCCGGGCGACAACGACGCTAGCTTCCCGCCGGAACTGATGCGGCGCCGAGCCCCGGCAATCATCGCGGGCGACAAATCGCTGATCCGCGAAATCCGCAAATCGCCCCTGTTCCCGATGTTCCTGCCTTCGCGGCATGACCTGGCGGCGCTCGAAGCGGTGCTCGACCTTATGGTTTCGCGGGACACGGCCGAAAACGAACTGCCCCTCTGGCAGCTTTTGAGCACGGACAACGAAAACCTGAAACTGCGGGCCGACCGCATGGCCATGCAAATCGCGGTTCTTCCCGGCGTGACCGACGCGTGCGTCGTTTCCTCGCCGGCACACCTGACGCCGCTGCGTCCCCGCCATGTCCTACCCTCGCAGGAAGTGCGGGTGACCTTCGCTTCGAAAACGGCCGTTGAAATGCTCGCCGCTTTGGCCTCATATCGCTCGGAACAGGGCCGGACGGGCATCGCCGCGACCTTCGTGCCCGATCAACCGAACACGATCGCGATCAACCTTCGCACGGTGTTCGCCCGCTACGACATGCTGATCGTCGAAGCCCTGACCGCCCTGACGACCGATCCTGCGTCGCCACCCGAAGCCGAATGAACGCCCTACTACCAAGTTATCGAATTGATCTTCGTGAAATCCCCGAAATGTCAAAATAGGGTGATTCTTGAATATGAATCCCCCATTTTACTACTTTTCAAGAATTTCACGAAGATCAATTCGATAACTTGGTAGTACTCATCCTCTCGCACATAATCCCTTAGCTTCCCTTGACTGTGGGGAAGTTTAATTTATAATCTGAACTTCGAATGATTAGTATATTGATCATCAATATAATCATTGATTTTGCGTTTTCCGACTCTTGCCTTATCTGGTTTAGCGTGTGTATGGGGTTTTACTAAGTATCTCACATTGAAGAGGTTATTATGACGAACAGTATCAGAAGTCAATGCCATGTTAGAGCGTTCACTCTTGTGGAATTGCTTGTTGTCATTGCAATCATCGGTATTTTGATTGCATTGTTGTTGCCAGCCGTCCAAGCGGCACGTGAAGCCGCGCGAAGGATGCAGTGTTCGAACAATCTCAAGCAGCTTGCCTTGGCGCTGCACAATTATCATGACTCTCACCAGGCCTTTCCTGCCGGTTCGTATCACATCTATTTCAAAACCCAGGCAGGTCCCATTTTTCACAGCAGTTCGTTTAAATTCAACGGTTTGATTCAGCTCTTCTCTTATATTGAGCAAGCTTCCCGATCAGACGCCATCAACTCAGTGAATTTAACGTCGAGCCAGACCACCGACGGAACTCAGCAGCCAAAGCCCTGGTCGGCGGGCCAATCGGCTTGGGGGGATGTCAATTACCCCCTCAGCGGCAATATCAACGCCTATATCTGCCCTTCCGACGGGACCGGAAAAATCTCTTCCACCACGGACAATGCAAAATCAGCGTATTGCCTGTCGCTCGGTGACGGAATCTACAGCAATGGTGAGGCAGGATCCGTTGATCCCCTGTCAAAACGGGGTGTGTTTACACAAGCCTTGAGAAATAAAACGGAAATTTACAACACGATGGGGTCCATCTCGGACGGCACCAGCAACACGATCGGCATTGCGGAAGCCATTACCGGAGAAATCAAGGCGAAAGCCGTCAAAGGAAACGTTGTCGTCGTATCCACAACCGATCTTCGAACCAACCCCCTGGTCGCTTGCGGATCCGGTGTGCTTGAACCCAATGACAGGTCCTCCTACTTGAATACTCTCCCGGTTATCGAGAATTCGCGAACCCAGCGACTTGCCGACGCGAGATGTTTTCATGCGTTTTTCAATACGGTCAATACCCCCAACTCCCCGTCTTGTGCCAATGCGAACAATGACGGAGATACCAACTATGGCGTTTATTCGGCATCCAGCAACCATACCGGCGGCGTGAATGTCGGGCTGATGGACGGTTCGGTGCAATTCGTATCCGAAACGATCAACAACGTCACCTCCGGTCTTGGTTCAGGATATAACCCGCAGGAAAAAGCCTCGGGCAGAAGCGACTTTGGCACCTGGGGTGCCTATGGCACCATCAACGGCAAGGAATCCGCTGCCGCCTTGTAATTTCTCTTTGTCATTCGACTCAAGTCGAAAAGCGGTTCACTGCGCTGCTTTTCGATTTGGGGCGTTTGTCGATCATGTGCCCCTTGTTTGCCACGTAATTGTCAATTTTCATCGCGAAGAGAAACAAAATTGACCGTTTCTTTAACAGCTTACCCGCGTTAATTTGAAAGATTTGAATTAATGAAAACAACACATTATCCCTTGATCGCCGTTTTCGTGTTTTATACCTTGATCATGATCGGATGCAATTCCGGTAAGAAGCTGCCGGAAGGCATGCCCCCCTTGAAACCCTGTGAGTTGACCTTCACCCAGGGAGGATCGCCGCTGCAAGATGCCATCGTTTCACTGTATCCCGATACCGGTACTTCGCAGCAGCTCATTTTCGGTGGAAAAACCGACGCGACCGGCAAGGCCGTGATTTTCACCAATGGGAAATATGAAGGCGTACCCGAAGGCGGCTATAAAATTGTCGTTTCGAAAAAAGAGACGGAAGAAAGCAAATTCGGACCGCCGCTCACCAGCGACGATCCGGGTTACGATGAATGGATCGCGAAAGCGTCCAAAGAACAGCTTTCGACTTTTTCATTTGTTGAAAAACAGTATACCGATTTCAAGAGCACACCCTTGAAAATCTCAGTCCCCGGCGACGTTACCACGTTTGATGCCGGTAAAGCTGTGAAGATCAAACTCTGATCTGTCAATATCTCGTTGCCATTCACGACAAATGCCATATTCGGCGTATGCAAACGACGCGGCAATTGCAAGATTTCCGCGACACTCATGGCGTCGGTCATTTCGGAATCCATTTTTTCATGTTTGCCATTGCGTACCGGTCGAATCTGTGAGATAATCGGGTTTTCCTTATTTCAACTTGAATGATGTCCAAACCCGTCAAAATTTTTCCCGGTCATGATCATGTCACAACAATATCCCGAAAACGACGACGTATTGAAACTCAAGGAATCGCTCGCGAGCTGTGATGAAGCGGGCACGATGGAAACCATCGACCTGCTGCAACAGGGCGGACTGTCCGCCGATCAAATCGTGGCCGTCTGCAACGAAGGAATGAGTCTGCTCGGCGAACGTTTCGACCGGGGTGATGCGTTCATTCCCGACCTGATGTTCGCCGGCATGATCATGAAAAAGGTCATGACCCGGCTCGCACCGCTGCTCAGCGACGGTTCGCAGAGCCAAACAGGAAAGACCTTTCTCATCGGCACGGTGCAATATGACGTGCACGACATCGGCAAAGACATCACCGCGATGGTCTTCCGCGGCAACGGTTTTCATGTGGTCGACCTCGGAATCGACGTTTCGGCGGAAAAATTCGTCGAAGCGATCCGCGAACACAAGCCGGACATCGTCGGCATGAGCCTGCTGCTGACCACCTGCTACAAGTCGGTCATGCGGACGATGGACGCGATTCGGGACGCCGGCCTGCGTGACGAGTTGAAAATCTGCGTCGGCGGCGCCGCGGCAAGCGAAATGGTCGCCGAACGCTGCGGCATCGACTTTTACGCGAAAACCGCGATCGACGGCCTCAATTGGGCCAAACAATGCGTCGGATGATTTTTTCTTGCCATCGCGAATGTCGGTAGGAATCTCATGCACATTTTTGAAGAGTATGCGCCGGCGACCCTGCTTGTGTGTTTTTTAGTCGTCGCCTGTTTTTTTGCAGCGATTTCCGCTCGGGCGTATTATCTGGAAGCCCGATATGAAAAGGATGGAATCGTTGCCATGGGAACCGTAATCGAAATTAAAGTGGAACAAGGGTTCAATCGCCGCAGACCGGTCAATCGTCATCCGATTGTACGATTTACGGCACAAGACGGAAAAACCTATCGCATCAAAATGGCGAGTTCAGACCAGTATTCCCGAGGGCAGACCGTGGAAATCCTTTATCCGGCTGAAAAACCTGAAAAAGCGATCATCAAAGGCTCAAACGCTTTCGGTTTGGCACGCTTCGGCGGCATCCTGGCTGCAATTATCTTTCTCCATGTCGCCGCATATCAGGGCTACAGAATTTATCGGGACGCACGAAATCGTTTGCGCCAGTAATCTTGATGAAAAACAAGGCGGCCCCGTTGAGACCGCTTCGTTTCGTACATGGACAAGATGAATCTCAGGCCGCTTCGCGATGCCTGACCGGGGCCGAAAGAAGGCCGTGTTTTTCGCAGAAATTCTTGATTTTTTCGACGACGTAAACCTGTTCGCCGGCCGTCAATTCCGGGTAAATCGGCAGGGCCATGACCTCGCGCGTCGCCCGGTGCGTTTCGGGCAGGCTTTCCGGCGAATAACCGAGATATTGGAAGCATTCCTGTTCGTGCAGCCCGAGCGGGTAATAAATTTCGGTGCCGACCTTGGCTTCGGCGAGTTCCTTGCGCATCGTGTCGCGCAAACCGTTTGGCACGCGGACCACGTACTGGTTCCAGACGTGGCGGCGATTCGGCAGCGTCACGGGCAGGCCGATCGCTTCGTCAATCTTCGAGTCATGGAACAGTTCGGTGTAGCGGTCGGCGTTCTGACGGCGCATCGTCGTCCAATCGTCGAGGCGCGGCAACTTGACGTTGAGCACGGCCGCCTGGTAGGAATCGAGCCGGCTGTTGATGCCGATGAGGCTGTGGTAATATCGCGGTTCCATGCCGTGCCCTCGCAAAAGGCGAAGTTTTTCGGCGTATTTCGCGTTGTTCGTCACGACCATGCCGCCGTCGCCCGCACCGCCGAGATTCTTGGTCGGATAAAAACTCAAGGCGCACATGTCGCCCCAGCCGCCGGTGCGACGGTTGTCCAATTCCGCCCCGATCGCTTGGGCCGAGTCTTCGATCACGGCGATGTTCCGTTCGCGGGCGAGTTCGTTGAGGGCTTTCATTTCGGCCATTTGGCCGTAAAGGTTGACGGGGATGACCGCCCGCGTTTTTTCGGTGATGAGTCGCTCGACATGCGCCGGGTCGATGTTGAACGAGGCCGGTTCGATGTCGGCGAAAACGGGCGTCGCGCCGAGTCGCGTCACCGCGCTGGCCGTTGCGAAAAAAGTAAAGCTCGGGACGATGACCTCGTCGCCCGGTTGGATGTCGCAGGCCATGAGGGCCAGCAACAAGGCGTCGCTGCCCGAGGCGCAACCGACGGCGTGTTCGACCTGGCAATAGTCGGCGAGACTTTGCTCCAGTTTTTTGACCTCGGGACCGAGCACGAACATGCCCGAGTCGCTGACGCTGCGGAGCGCGGCGTCCATTTCGTCGCAAATTTCAGCATATTGACGCTTCAGGTCGAGCAGGGCCACCTGCTGAA
>JAVBQX010000292.1:0-13855 GCA_031548645.1 Thermoguttaceae bacterium | reverse complement strand
CGACAAGGCGGACATCGCGTGGATGATCACCGCGACGGGATTGGTCATGCTCATGACGCCGGGGCTGTCGTTTTTTTACGGCGGCATGGTTCGCTCGAAAAACGTCATCTCGACCATGGTGCAAAGCGTCATGGCGATGGGGCTGGTCAGCGTCGTTTGGGTCGTCGTCGGATTCAGTCTCGCGTTCGGCGACAGTCTCGGCGGGCTGATCGGCAACCCTTGCACGTTTTTTATGTTCCAAAACGTCGGCGCGAGTCCGTTGGGAATCGACGGCTTGACGCTGACGATTCCGCTCGCGCTTTACGCGCTCTTTCAGTTGAAATTCGCCATCATCACGCCGGCGTTGATCACCGGCTCGTTCGCCGAGCGCGTGCATTTTTCCGGCTACATGATTTTCATGCTGCTGTTTACGATTTTCATTTACGCACCATTGGCGCACTGGACGTGGCACCCGAACGGAATTTTCGCGCAGATGGAAGTGAAGGATTTCGCTGGCGGAATCGTCGTTCATGCCTCGTCGGGCATCGCGGCGTTGGCCGGTGCGATTTATCTCGGACGCCGGCATGAACAGGGCAAACACATGCCCGCGAACATGGCGATGGTGCTGCTCGGTGCGTGTTTGCTGTGGTTCGGATGGTTCGGATTCAACGGCGGTTCGTTTTTAACCGCAAGCGAAGGGGGCGTGAAAGCGTTTCTCAACACCAACACCGCGTCGGCTTCCGCGATGCTCGCTTGGGTCTTGTTCGACACCATTCGCGGTCGCAAACCGTCCGGGATGGGGGTCGCCGTCGGATGCGTCGTGGGATTGGTCGCCATCACGCCGTCGGCCGGTTGGGTCACAGTCGGGCAAAGCCTTTTCATCGGCACGCTGACGGCGATTTGCTGCAACATCGCGGTGCACTGGAAAAACAAAACCTCGATTGACGACGCGTTGGACGTTTTTCCCACACATGGAATCGGCGGCATCATCGGTACCGTTTTGACCGGGGTTTTCGTGAACGGGCTGTTGGCCGGGAACGTGAAAATTTTCCTTTACCATTTGCTCGCGATACTCATCGTGTTCGTTTACACCTTCGTCGGCAGCTACGTTTTGTATTGGATCACCGACAAAATGGTCAACATGCGCGTCTCAGCACAAAGCGAACAGATCGGCCTTGACCGCAGCCAGCACGACGAAGCGTATGTCATCATCGACGGCAACCACGAATTGGCGGAATACTCGACCGTGGCAAACGGCGAGTCGAAGGCGTTTTGAATCAACAAGAGTTACCCCAACGGGGTAAAACAAAATAGCCCAGGGTAAGGACGAAGTCCGCAGCCCTGGGTACGAAATGCCACCCTATTATTTTCGCCCTGAATGGGCGACACAAAAAATAGAAAAAACATTGCCAATTTGTGTGCGACCCTTTCAGGGCCGTAAAGATAATATGACAACGATGCCCCAGGGCTGCGACCTTCGGTCTTACCCTGGGCTATGATGTGCTGCCCTTTCAGGGCAAAGAATTCCATAACGAATACAACTCACAATAACACCCATGAAAACAACACATTATCTTGATATTCCGCGGCAGACGGCGCGTTATGTTTCGCCGCGGGAACGGCTTTCGCATTACCATGAATTTCTTTTGCCGCTGAGCGATGCGGAACTTTCGCGGCAAGGCGAACGGTGCATGGAATGCGGCGTGCCGTTTTGTCACAACGCCGGTTGTCCGCTCGGGAATCCGATCCCGGAAATGAACGAACTGGCCGCAACGGGGCAATGGAAACTCGCGTCCGATCTTCTGCACGCTTACAATAATTTCCCGGAATGGACGGGGCGGCTTTGTCCCGCGCTTTGCGAGGCGTCGTGCGTGCATCAAATCAACGGCGAGGCGGTCACGATCCGGCAAATCGAACTTGCGATCATCGAACGTGCGTGGCGGGAAGACTGGATTCGACCGATTCGCGCGTCGCACAAAACAGGAAAACGAATCGCGATCATCGGCAGCGGCCCGACGGGACTCGCGGCGGCGCAGCAACTTGCACGCGCCGGTCACGAAACGGTCGTTTATGAAAAGGATTCCGCACCGGGAGGAATTTTGCGGTTCGGGATTCCGGACTTCAAGCTCGAAAAGCATTTCATCGACCGACGGATCGACCAGATGCGCGAAGAAGGAGTGCGGTTCGAACTCAACGTCGAGGTCGGTACCGACATTTCGCCGAAATACCTGATGCGGCAGTTTGACGCGGTGTGTCTCGCCGGCGGCGCGATGGAACCACGTGATTGTCATGTGCCCGGTCGAAATGCGGAAGGAATTCATTTTGCGATGGAATATCTCATCGCGAACAATCACGCCGTGATGAAAAACCGGCAAAGCGAAATCGACGCGAAGGGAAAACGCGTCGTCATCATCGGCGGCGGTGACACGGGGGCGGATTGTCTCGGCGTCGCGCTGCGGCAGGGTGCCGCGCACGTCGAGCAGATTGAAATTTTGCCGAAGCCGCCGGAAAACACGAACCCGCTGACCGCGTGGCCGCAATGGCCGAACATTTTGCGAACCGGCACCTCGCACCATGAAGGCGGAACGCGACGCTGGTCGCTCATGACGCAGGAATTTCTCACGAAGGAGAACCGTATTTGCGGTCTCAAGTGCGTGATCGTCGATTGGCAAAACGGCAAGCCGGAAACCGTTCCCGGCAGCGAAATCACCGTTTCGGCGGATATGGTTCTGCTGGCACTCGGTTTCACGCACCCGAAGCATGACGCGTTGCTCGAAAAATTCGGCGTCACGCTCGATCAACGCGGAAACGTGCAAACCGATCCCGCGACGATGATGACCGACGTGCCCGGCGTCTTTTCGGCCGGTGACATGAACAGCGGGGCAAGCCTGGTCGTGCGTGCCATCGACGCTGGAAGACTGGTTGCGAAAAATATCGACCTGTTATTACCACATCGCAATCAATGATTCGTAAATAGTTATGCATCACAATTTTCATTGATAATTTATCCACAGATTCACACAGATGATTTTTGATAATTAATATCTGCGTCCATCTGCGAAAGCTGTGGATAAAAAAAATGCTAATCGAGCTTCGATGAACGTTGGTTTGTGGTTCTGGCATTGCGCTCGTATTATTGGTGTGATTACTATTGAGGTGGCGATAAAAAATGTACAGCGCTTCCAGCACTGCTCGCTACGCCGAAGTGGGAAAATTATGCAAACAAGTGATGTTTCCCAATATTGGCGAAGCAAGCGATCCATCGGACGAGTTCAAATTTTCTTGCCAGCACGATACGGGAAAAAATTCGCGAGCGCGGAACGTTTCGCCGTGGTTGAAGGTCACGAACTTTTGCGAAAGTCATTGCAACATGTCATGCGCGAAAGTGCGAACGACGTGGATAGCGATGAAAAAAACGGCAAAACGTGCCCTTGCGGCGGAACTCGACGCCATCGCTGAAGGCCTGCCAAAACCGTCGTAAGCGCGTTGGTAAGTCCAACGCGTCAACCGAATGGCGTCCCTCTGCGCCGTGCTTAACAGTCAATAATGAAATTCGTTCTAAAAACAAACGGGATGGCCGCACACAGTATTTTACTGCACCCTTCGCGGTGTCGCGGTTTGGCTTGCTTGACACCCGATAGGTTTTATGTTAAAAAGATTATTGTGGCATTTTCCAACAATCCGCCGTTGGAATTGCGATGGTGTTTACGGATGATCTGGTCCTGTCATTTAATATTTTGAATAAAATTTTGAAATCATGAACCTGCAAGACAAAAAATATCAATTCGCGTTGGTTCGCGAGATGCTTCGCGCACCGGAAATCATCGGCTCCTTCAATTTTGATCAGGTCGGCAATATTGTCGCATCGGTCAAGCAGACGGGTCGGCTTTTCTGCACCGGGGAAGGTTCCAGCCGGATTTTCCCGTCAAAACGCCTGATCGCTTCCATGTTGAAACGCGGCATGCCCGTCCAACTGGCGACCGAAGGCGGCCGGCAGTCGCTGGAAGAAAATCTCGCCGATTGGACCGTCATGGGGGCCTCGAACAGCGGTCAGACGAAGGAATTGATCTTTCTGATCGAAAAATTGATCAAAGAGGGGCACAAACATCTTTTCGGACTGACGGCGACCCCCGGTTCGAAGCTGACCCAAGTGACCGAATCCGTTGTGCTGACCTGCGGCAAGGAAGACGCCGTCGCGGCGACGATGAGCGTTGTCGAGCAGGCGCTCGTGTACCAGGCCATTGAAGCCGGCCTGACCGGTTGCGGCTGCCCCTCGAAAAAACAGGAAGCCGGGAAACTCGCCGCCGAAGTGCTCGCCGCAGAATATGACGCCGAACTGATCAAAAAAGCCGCCGCCGCGCCGGTCATTTATCTCGCCGGGCGAAACAACGGCGTTTCCGAGGAATTGGCCCTGAAAGCGAACGAAATCACGCGCAAGCGGAGCCAGTATCTCGAAGGCACGATCGTCGTGCACGGCATCGAAGAGGTCATGAACCCGGAAGACCTCGTCGTGCTGGTCGAACCCTTTGAGCAGGACGCCGAATTCTACAAGAAGAATCTCGTCGACGGCGTCGGCATGACGGTCATCGCGATTTCGTCGAAACCGACGCTTTTCCCGACGATTTCGATCCCGACGCTCCACCGTTACGACGAATACATGCAACTGCTGGCCGGCTGGAACCTGCTCGTGCAGATCGGCGTCGCCTGCGGCATCGACATCGACAAACCGAAACGCGCCCGCAAGGTCGGGAACGCGTATTAAAAGTGTGGAGTTTGGGGTGTTGAGTGTGGAGTTATTTCTCACCAGCCCCAAACGCCAAACTTACTTCAATCCATGCTCAAAACACGAACCATCCTGCTATTCTCTCTTGCGATTTGCCTTTTGGCGACCGCCGTCGGTTTTGCCGATGATGCGGCAAGAGTCGTTGCGGACAAGGAGCGGATCATTCAAACGGTTCGGTTTTTGAGCGAAGAAAACCATCCCCGCACGGCAACACGAGAGAATAAGGAAAAAACAGTCGATTATGTCGTCAATTCGCTTTCAGTCACGGGTTTCGATGTGACTCGCGGTGAATTCATGATCAAGCAATTTGTTTGCGACGGTGATTTTTCTGGCACTTCCGATCATCCTGACATGGTTGCATTTGAGTGGAACACCCAATTTCGCTATTTGGCTCCCGTCAATATTCACGCCACGAGAAAAGGGAAAACGGACAAGCGAATCGTGGTCGGCGCGCACTTTGACGCGGTTCCCGAATCGCCGGGCGCTGACGATAACGCAAGTGCCGTTGCCGTTCTCGTCGAACTGGCGCATTTGCTGAAAGACGCCGAGCTGAATTGCGATGTCGAGATCGTATCCTATGACCTTGAAGAATGGGGGTGCTTGGGTAGCCGCTACCATGCAAAGAAGCTCAAGGCCCAAAACGTTGACGTGGTTTGCATGATCGGCATGGATTTGGTCGGCTACTATTCCGACAAGGAAAGCTCGCAAGACTATCCGGTCAGTGGCATGAGTCTGCTTTATGGAACGAAAGGCGATTTTCTTGCGATGATCGGAAGGCCGGAAGACGCCAAACTGCTTGTCGATGCGAAAAAAGCGTTCCAAGGTGCTTCCACGCTGAAGATTCTGTCGCTTCCCGCGCCGAAAGCGCTGGAAGGTTTGTTGTCGCGGTCCGATCACGCCTCATTTTGGCAGGAAGGGTATCCCGCGTTGTTTTTTACGAACACGGCCGAGTTCCGAAACAAGAATTATCACCAGAGTACCGACACCTGGGACACGTTGGATTACGACAGGCTGGCACAAGTCCCCGTCGGATTGTATGAAATCATCATGACGATTGACGCCGCGAATGCTGCGGAATAAATTCCTAAATATAAAATCAATCGCGTCACAAGACGACGCGCCTGACTAACCCCTAAATCCTAACCCCTAATCCCCGGTACCTCATCCATGCTCAAAGGAAACGCGATTCTCGGGCAGAGCGGCGGGCCGACTTCGGTCATCAACGCCAGTCTTTGCGGTATCATTCAAGAGGCCCTGAAACAGGAATGCATCGAAAACGTACTCGGCATGCAGTACGGAATCGAAGGATTCATGCAAAACGAGGTCATCAACCTCGGTCGTGAGAAGCCGGAAACGATCGAACGGCTCAAGGCGACGCCGTCGAGTGCCTTGGGCAGTTGCCGGCACAAACTCAAGGACGCGGAACTGCCGCAGGTGCTCGAACAACTCAAAAAATACAACGTCCGTTACTATTTCCTCATCGGCGGGAACGACACGATGGACACGATCCACCGCGTCGAGAAATATTGCGCCGAACAGGGCTACGAACTGCGCGGGGTCGGCGTGCCGAAGACGGTCGACAACGATCTTTTCGCGACCGACCACACACCGGGCTTCGCTTCGGCGGGACGTTTCGTCGCCATGTCGGTGAAGCAGGCGGGCATGCTCGCGCGGGACATGAAACGGGTCGACCAGTTCGTCGTCTTTCAAACGGTCGGTCGTTCCGCTGGCTGGCTCCCGGCCGCGGCGGCCTGCGCGAAGAAAAACGAGGACGACGCCCCACACATCATTTTGCTGCCCGAGCGACCTTTCGTGAAGGAACAATTCCTCGCCGAAGCGAAAGCCGCTTACGACAAGTTCGGCTGGGTCAGCGTCGTCTGCGGCGAAGGAGTTTGCTACGCCGACGGTTCGCCGATCAGCGCCTCGCAGACGAAGGACAAATTCGCCAACGTCGAATTCGGCGCCATGGGCGGAACCAGCGCCGCGGTCGTGCTGCACGGGATGCTCTCCGAAGCCTTTGGCTGGCGCGGCGAGTTCCAGATTTGCGAATCGCTGCAAATGTCCGCCGCCGACCGCGCCGTCGATCGCGACATCGAAGAAGCATGGGCCTGCGGAAAGCGTGCGGTGGAATTGGCCGTCGCGGGAACGAGCGGCGTCATGGTTTCGATCGTCCGCGAATCGAACGCGCCCTACAAATACACGCTCGGGACGGCCCCGCTCGCGGAAGTGGCCAACGGCGAAAAACCGATGCCCAACGATTTCATTTGCGGCGACCGGCTGTTCGTGACCGAAGCGTGCCTCGAATACTTGCGACCGCTCATCGGCGAACTGCCCGATTACGTGCGATTCGACGCCGCCAAATTTCAACCCTAGGAGAGGGAATAGGGGCTTAGGGACGAGGGGCTGGCAATCAATCCCTAACCCCTCTCACCTAATCCCTAACCCCTCTCCCCTAATCCCTAACCCCTATAATCATGAGCGTAATTTTTGATCGACGCACGGAACAAGGGACGGTCACGTCCGCCAAACCTGAAGACGCCTGGGCCGACTGGCAGGGCGACCGTGAAACCTGGCTGTTTTTCGCCCCGCACGACGACGATATCGTCATCGGCGGCGGACTTTCGTTTTTGGCCGGCGTGCAACTCGGCGTCGCCATGCACGCGGCGGTCGTTTCCAACGGTCGCATGGGCTATTGTACGCCCGAAGAGCGGGACACGATCAAGCAGGTGCGCGGCGAGGAAACCCGCGAATCGTTCCGCTTTCTCGGGTTGCCGGACGGCAACCTGTGCCAGTTCGATTTCAACGACGGCGATCTGATGCAGCAATCCGGGCGTCGTTTCGCCGACGATCCGAACGATTCGCGGGCCATCGCCGGTGCCGTCGGCCTGCAAAACACCTTCACCTGGCTGTTGCGGAAGGTCAAGCCGACGCGCGTGTTCATGCCCAACCGGCTTGACCTGCACCCGGACCACCGCGCGGTCAACAACGAACTGGTCATCAGCGTCTTTCATGCCCAAGGGCTAATCTGGCCAGAACTCGGGTCGCCGATCACCTTTATGCCGATCCTGTACGAGTATCCGACCTACAGCGATTTTATTTCGCCGCCGACGCTTCGTGTCCGCGTTTCCAACGACCTTGCGGAAAAACGCCTCGAAGGAATCGCGCGATTCAAGAGCCAGTTGCAGATCGACATGATCGTCAACGAGGTTCGCAAGGCCGGCGGAAACGAATACCTGCTCGAAATGGCCTTCGATATTTTCCGCGCGGAAAAATACGAATCGCTCTTTTGATGCAAAAAAATATCGACTTCACTCTTCCCTATTCCCTAGCCCCTAATCCCTAGCCCCTATGTTCCTTTATTTCGGTGACGACGACATGACGCGGGCCGCGGCCTATCTCTGCGGCATCATGACCCATTACGGCATTCCGTTCGAGCGGGTCGACAGTTCGCAAAGCCCGACGGACGCATTGTTGCGGCAACCCTGCGACGCCTATATTTTGAGCGATTACCCGCGGGAACGATTTCAGGCGGGGCAACTGGAAACCGTTTGCGAGGCCGTCAAAAACGGGGCCGGCCTGATCATGCTCGGAGGTTGGGAAAGTTATCACGGTTTGCTCGGCGAGTATCACGAAACCGTTCTGGCCGACGTGCTGCCCGTCACAATGCTCGACTCGGACGACCGCCGCAATTTTTCACAGGGCGTTCTGCTTTCGCCCATGCAGCCGCACCCGATTCTCGACGGTCTCCCGTGGGAAACGCCGCCGATGGTGGGCGGTCTGAACGAATTCGCCGCCAAGCCGGACGCACAGGTTCTGCTCAACGGTCTCCCGCTCACGATCCTGTCGAGTCACGGCGGATATGATTTCGGCATGGGCGCGAAAACCTACCCCATGCTGGTTGTCGGTGAACACGGCAAGGGACGCACCGCAGCCCTCGCGACGGACGTCGCCCCGCACTGGGTCGGCGGTTTCGTCGATTGGGGCAAAACGCGGATCACGCAAAATCTGCCTAACGGCGGTTTCGTCGAAATCGGCGCCGATTACGCGAAGTTTTTCGCCAACCTTCTCCGCTGGGCCGGTCGAAAAGCAACAGCCTGAAACGCAAGGTAGGGCGGTCTCGCCGAGACCGCCGCTGTAGTTGTTGTGGCTCTGATTGCGGCGGTCACGGCGTGACCGCCCTACCTCGGCATCGCAATAATTACGTTTTTCGGGCCGCTGTTTCGTGAGCATAGACAGGCAAGAATCTCATTCCGCTTCCGGGGGCGCCGGTTCTTCCAGCTTGATTTCAATTGCCGTTGCAGCAACCGGCTGGGGAGAAGTGAATATTTTATCAATGACGCGCTGTTTGACCTGAATTGCCGCGCCGATAAATGCAAAAATCAATGCCATTCCAAGCACAACATTGAACAGTTCCCGCTTCAGTCCTTTGCCGACGGCATCACCGATGTAACTGCGTTTGTTGTTCAAGACCATGAAAATCAAGTAGGCAATCGGCATCATGGTAAAACAAATCGCCGAAGCCACGATGGGAAGCCAAAGCGGCAAGGAAAGCACAACGCCGAAAAATCCGATGGCGGGCGTCAGCGCAAAGAGACGGAAGCGAGTTTTCGTGTATTCGAGGCCGAGCATTTCGCACATCGTGAAACCACAAACCACCATGTGGGCACTGATGGCCGTACAGCACATCCCAATCAGGCCGCAACAGAATACGATGACTCCCAGTCCCTTGCCGAGAACCTTTTCCAATGAGCCGGCCGCCTGTAGCGGCGTCATGGTCGTTCTTGCGCCGTCCACTTCATAAACGCCGGAAACTGTCATTCCGATGATGATTAGCGAGGTCACGAGTACGAACGGCAGGAACATGGTGAGTCCCAGATCCCAGCGGGAAGCGGTCTTGTGTTCCTTGCCCCACCCCTTGGCGAGCAGCGAATACGGATACAGGAAGGTCATGTTGATTCCGACCGCGGCGCCGAGCATACCCAGCACCATGACGATGGTTTGCGGGTCCTTGTCGGGAATCCCGTAGTAGCCGGTAAACCCCTTGAACATTTCAAGCCACTGGATGTTATTGATATTGACGATGAAAACCAGGGCGAACATCAAAACGACCAGCGCGATCATCGTCCGCAGGAACCATTCGTAAATTTTGATTCCCCGGGAGCCGCTCCCGTAACCGAAAACGACAAGGCAATTGATCCCGAGAATGAGGAGTCCTATGCCGTAGCTGACGGCCTTGCCGTAACCGTTCATGACAGGACCCTGTTTCGGTTGGCCTGTGCCCTCGTCAATGATCGTGCGACCGAACCAGTCTTTTTGATCGCCGACGGATTCCAATTTGACGTCGGAGAATTCCGATACAAGCGTTCGTGCCGCGCCGGCGGCGAGACCGTATTGCGGAAAATGCCAGATCACCGAGGCGAAAATCGTCCCGAAGGCCCAGAGAAAAACAAGGATGATGCTCAATTCCCGCATGAAGGCCTTGTAGGGACGTTCTCCGGTGGTGAGTACGATGTTCCCGAGCGCCGCGAACATCATGACGCCGAAAAACATGGCGACGGGCTGGACCCACAGCAGCTTGTAACCGAACGAAGCCCCGGCAACCACGGACGCCGTCGCACTGCCGGCCCCGAGCGTCATGGCGCTTTGCAGCAAACCGGGACCGCTTCGTTTGATGTAGGCCTTGGCCCGCGTCATGAACGGCTGGTTGGCCAGTTCGCGAAGCTCCGTCTTTTCACGTTCCAGTTTTTCGGGGTCCCATTTGGCGGTCATGGGGAGACCTTTGCTCTGTTCCGGCTGTTTTTCTGTCATTCGTCGGCTCCTGTCGGTGAAGGGTTGGCATGAAATAGCAAGATATTTTGGCATTATAACACAATTCAATCCCCAAAACCAGAATATTTGAGCGAAAAACAGAGTTTTTTATAGCACCAAACCAATTGTATTTGTCGTGTCGATGGAATATGATGGAAACTCGGCTTTTGTGCCAGCCAGTAGCAAAAGCAACCAAACTGACAATAATAAAATGAAAGATAAATTTATGGATCAAGTTTCACAGGATATTCAAGACCCGCAAAAACCCTGGTATAAATTTCTGAATCGTTATCACTGGATCGTCTTCTTCATCTGTTCGCTCGGTTGGGCGTTCGACTGCATGGACCAGCACCTGTTCACGGCCATTCGCTCACGGGCGTTGACCGACCTGATGACGACAATGGACGGTGATAAATTGGTCCCGCCATCTCCCCAAAAGGCAAGCATCTATGCAACCTATGCGACGTTCGTGATGATGATCGGCTGGGCCACCGGCGGGATTATTTTCGGGATCATCGGCGATAAATACGGTCGTGCCAAAACGATGATCTACACGATCCTGATTTACAGTCTTTTGACAGGCATCAGCGCGTTTACCCATTCGGTTTGGGACTTCATGATCATACGCTTTCTTGCCGGGGTCGGTATCGGGGGGCAATTCGCCATCGGGGCGTCCCTGTTGGCCGAAACCGTGCCATCCCCCGCTCGGCCGCACGTTTTGGGACTCATGCAGGCCTTTTCCTCACTCGGGAACATTACCGCCGCATTTGTCGTCATCGGTTTTAACAAACTTGAATTGCTGGAAGTCCTGCCGCTCGGCAATTCCGTTTGGCGCAGCATCTTCCTGTTCGGTTCCATTCCGGCCATTCTCGCGTACTTTGTGATCCGTTACCTCAAGGAACCGGAAACATGGCGCAAGCAGGTGACTTCACCGGAAGGACGCAAACATGCGGGTTCCGTGAAGGAACTGTTCGGCACTCCGATGTGGCGAAAACACGTGATCCTTGGAATGATTCTCGCCTCGACGGGAGTGATCGGCGCTTGGGGGATCAGCCTGTTTACCAATGAACTGGCAAGCGAAGTCGTCTATAAGAATGCCCGCACTTCCGAAGTTTATCTGGCCGCCGAACGTCAGGTTCTTGAAAAATATTCCATTTCTCTTGATCAAAAAGAGAGTGTCTCCGATGAAATCCGCGCCGAGATGACCAAAACCGCCACCGAGGCGATCACTAGCGACAGCGCGATCAGGAATGAAGCCCTTGGACGGGCGGGCTGGAATCTCCTGATTTTGAACATCGGCGCGTTTTTCGGCATGTACGGTTTCACGCTCGGCGCGGTGTTCTGGGGGCGTCGCATGACGTTTACCGTCTTCATGACCGGGTGCATTCTTTCCGTCGTCGCGACCTTCCTGTTCCTGGATTCCTTTCTCTCGCAAGTGCTGCTGGTGCCGATCATGGGCTTTTTCACCATGTCGATGTTCGGCGGTTACACGATTTATTTCCCGGAACTCTTCCCGACGCGGCTCCGCAGCACGGGCGTTTCGGTCTGCTATAATGTCGGTCGTTACATCGCCGCGTTCGGGCCGCTGGTGCTTGGCGGTCTGATTTCCGGCGTTTTCAGCGGCTATGGGAAGATCGACCCGACCCTGCCGCTTCGCTATGCCGGCGCAACCATGACCGTGGTTTTCATTATCGGCATCATCGTCGTCTGGTTCCTGCCGGAAACCAAAGGCAAACCGTTGCCGGAGTGACCCCTAATTTTACATCGCAATGGCAATTGCCCTGTTTATTCAATCAAAGCCGGAATGAAGGCGGAACGCCGTAATGACGGCATGAAAGTTTTACGTGTTTTTTAGCGATACCGTCATTGCGATGCGCTCCATTCCGGCTGTTATTTCGTTGACATGTTATTAGTTGATCATTGCGATGTCGTACTAATCCCTATCCTCTAATCCCTAACCCCTTGCATGAGCGACACACGGCTTGACAGGCATTTTATCACGATCCGCAAACGGACGGTCGGCGAGTTGTTCGACCTGACGCTTGCCGTCATGCGCGCCGAAGGCTTGCGCGTCCTGGGTTGGTTTGCCGTGTTCGTCGTGCCGTTGACGCTGATCAATCACGCGGCGTTGGCCTGGCTGGCCGATCATTGGTTCGTCCTTGACCGCGAGGAAACGGCCTGGAGCCTGTTTTACATTTGCGGCTACGTCGCGCTGGTCGCCCTCGAAATGCCCTTTGCCTCGTCACCGGTGATGATTTATCTCGGAAAACGCGTCTTTGCCGCCGATGCCCGGCCGACGAAATCCGACGTGATCGTCGCCTGGGTCGAAGCCCTGCCGCAACTGTTCATTTACGATATCATCCTCGTCCCGTTGATCCTCGCTTACGATTGCATGCCGGAAATCGTCGCCCTCGAACGTTCGCCGATGTTCCGCGGAAAAAAAGACCGGATCACCACCTTCCGGCGTTTGCGGAACTTTCACCGCGACCGTTTCGGCGAACAACTCACCATGCTGTACCCGCTGTTCCTGTTTTGCGTCATTCTCGCGCCGGGGCTCGGCCTGCTGACGACCGGGATTTTTTATCTCGGTTACGGGCCGATTTCATTGCACTGGCATTTGTGGCTGGCCATCGTCGTCCCGGTCATTTGCTGGACCGTGACCCTGTTCCTGCTCGTCTTTCATTTTCTCCGTTACATTGACATGCGTATCGAACGCGAAGGCTGGGACGTCGAACTGGTTTTTCGCGCCGAACGTTCCCGAATGACGGGGGGGGAATCATGAGGCGAAATCGGACGACGTCGATTCTCATTTTTCTTGCAGCGGTGTTCTGTGCGGTCGGAAACGATCGCGCTTTTGACGGCAAGCTTTGGGCCGCGGAAAACGCTCCCGTCGTGAAAAACGACGAACGTGCCGTTGCCGACGCCAAACGCGGACTCGGGCAGTCGACCGTCGGGGTGAAAAAATTTCCCTGGTATTCTTCGGAAACGGACGGCGCGGTTTTTGTGCCTTTCCCCAAGGAAAAGGAAACCAAACCGCCCGAGAAACGCGAACCCCGTTCCCCTCGCGAACCGGGAGCGTTTTGGAGCTTTTTCGCGCAGATGAGTTATTGGACCCTGCTCGGCATCGGGCTCATCGTGTTGGCGTTCATTTTGGTGCTGGCCTGGTACGTTTTGTATCGCAACAAGGACCTTTTCCGGAAACTCTGGAAAAAAGAGGAGTACAAGGAACGGCTCCGACGCATCGAAACGCTGCCCGAAGAGGCCCGCGACATGTTCGACGACCTG
>JAVBQX010000267.1:0-3267 GCA_031548645.1 Thermoguttaceae bacterium | reverse complement strand
TTCGGGTTCGACGCGAGTTTGTGGCGGTTGAATTCAAACTTGCCCTCCTCGCCGACGACGATGCAGCCCAATCCCGGCCCGCGGTCGCCGTCCAGGTGCAGCCGCAGTTCGACGCCGTTTTCAAAGCGCATACGCATTTTCGCGCGCGGGCCGACAACCTTGGCCATGTGGTAATATTCGGCGCCGGTGTCGTCTTCCTCGTATTTCGGGTTGGCGAATTTGCCCGACTCGCGTTCCTCGCAGGGCTCTTCGAGCACGATGGCCGTCGGGCCGGTTTCGTTCATGCCGAGAACGCGGTTGACCTGGTCGTAGGAATGCGTGCCCCAGCCGCTGACGCCGAAACAGGTGCCGCCGGCGTCATAATCCCACCAGCGATCCCAGCCGAACTGCAAGTCGCGATGGTAGGGGCGGAGCTTCGACTGGTTCGTCCAGATGTCCCACCAGCCGTCCTTGCCGCCTTCGGGCAGCGCTTGGCCGGGCTGTTCGACCCATTGCCGCGGTCCGACGAAATTCGGGGCCTCGACGTATTTCACCTTGCCGATGGCGCCGCTTGCCACCAGATCGCAGGCCCAGTTGCAAAGCGGCAACGACCGCTGCTGCGTCCCGACCTGCGTGACGCGCTTGTATTTTCTCGCCGCGTTGACCAGGTAGCGGCCTTCCTCGATGGTGAGACACATCGGCTTTTCGATGTAGAGGTGCGCCCCCATCTGCATGATCTGGGCCGCAACCCAGGCACGCTGGTGCGTCGCGGTCATGGCCATGACGCCGTCCGGTTTTTCCGTTTCGATCATCTTGCGGAAGTCATCGTAACCCTTGAGGCCCTGGTCCTTGTTGCCTTCGAGGAAGGAATTGATCCGGGGCTGGAAAACATCGCAGACGGCCACCACTTTGGCCCCCGCGGTCGGCATGACGGCGGAACGGTGAATATCCCGGTAGCGACCGCCCAGTCCGACGGCGGCCACCTTGACCGTGTCGTTGGCCCCGGGCGCATCGGGCGATCCCAAAACCGAACGCGGAATGACAAGCGGGGCGGCGACCGCGACGGCCGAAACGGCCAGAAAATGACGACGGGTTGTCTTTGGCATGATTTTTCTCCTGAATGTTGGTGGGTTGCTTTATTATTCCATGTAAACTGTAATTGTGTTGTCTTCGATTCGGAATTTTGCGCCGACCGGCGCGAGGCATTTTTCGAAGACCTCAATGCCTGTCGCCTGGTTGAATTCGGTCGAAATCCGCGTGTCGGGCCGGACGTTTTTCGCCGCGAACGATTTTTCGTCGATAACCAGTTTCAATTGCAAACGGTCGGCCAAGGTTTTGAGCGTCTTGTCGAGACTGCCGCTGAACGGCTGGGTGGTGAATCGCTCGTTTTGCAGCCGCGCCAAGGTGTTTTCCGTCGCGTCGGATTGATCCGGCCCCTTTGCGGTTCGGCGTTGTTTTGCGGCTTCGGAATCAAGTTCGGCTTTCCGTTTGGCGATCCGCATCTCGATTTTCGCGAGCTGACCGAGCGGGGCCTCGACGCCGACGCCTTGCGGAATCGGGGCGACGTTTGCATCGGGGGCCAGGTCGAGCAATTCCGATTCGGTCAACTGCCGCGCGATCGGGCCTTTGTACTCCCGGGACACGACCAGCTCTCGCGGGATCGGAATCGGGGCGAGTTTCGTCGCGTCTTTCGAAACGGCGAAGGTTCGGTCGAACCCGATCAGCAGCAGCGAAAAAATCGTGCAGGGCGATTCGTTCGGGAAATCGATTTCCGGCCAGACGTCGTGCGGCAGGCGGTCGAACGCGCTGCCGTCGAAGCCGGTTTCCGAGGCCAGGCGACGGAGCGTTTCAACCGGCGTATCAAGCGATTCGGCCCGGAACGGCCTCGGGGTGAGCATCGCGTCGCGTTTCGTCTTGGGGAGTTTGGCCAGTTGTTCGCAGCGAAGCACGGCCAGCAATCGCACCAGTTCCGCCGCGTCGCCCGGCCCGAGATAGGCGACGGTTTCCAACTCGCAAAAACCGAGCCCGTGCCGTTTCGCCGCCTGTTCGAACACGTCGCGAACGGTCACGCCTTGCAGATTGAGCGTAAGCGGCAGGCCCGGATCGACCCGGCGGTCGAGCAGGAAACCGATGTCGTTTCGTTTGGCGAACGCGTCCAGCGTGTCGCGAAGCGGCAGTTCCTCCCACATGATGCCGGTCGTGCCGTTCCAGTTCGGCGCGTCATTCCTCGCGGCGGACTCCGCCGGAGACGAAGAATCGTCTTCCAGCCCCCAGAGCGACATGTCGTCCTGCGAAAGGGCGAACGTCGTCGTCAGGAACAGAAATAATGCAGAGTGCAGAATGCGAAAAAATGCAGAATGCAGAATGCAGAATGCAGAATACTGGAGTTTGACTGTCAATCCGCACTTGTCATTCCGCATTTTTGTCATACCTCATGGCACCCATTCTGCATTCTTCATTCTGCACTCTGCATTGCCACTACGCCTGGGCGGATTTGTCGAAGGCGGAGTCGAAGGCGAAGGTGCTCGGCGCGATGTCGAGTTTTTTGACCAGTTCGCAGGCTTCGCGGGCGCCGTGTTCGCGTTCCATGCCGGAATCCTCCCACTCGACCGACAGCGGGCCGTTGTAGCCGACGTCGTTCAAAGCGCGAATGATTTCCTCGAAATTGACGGCCCCGCGTCCCGGCGAACGGAACTGCCAACCGCGGCGGTAATCGCCGAAGTTGATGTGGCTGGCCAGAATGCTTGCCGTGCCGTCGAGCGTGACGATCGCGTCCTTGATGTGGACGTGATGGATGCGTTTGCCGAAGCGGCGGATGAATTGCACCGGGTCGATGCCTTGCCAGAGCAGGTGGCTCGGGTCGAAGTTGAAGCCGAACGCGTCATGGTGGCCGATCGCTTCGAGCGCCATTTCGGTCGTGTAAATGTCGTAGGCGATTTCGGTCGGGTGCACTTCGAGCGCGAATTTGACGCCACATTCGCCGAACACGTCCAAAATCGGGAGGAAACGTTCGGCAAATTGCTTGAAGCCCTTGTCGATCCATTCCTGCGGAACCGGCGGATAGGAATAGAAATATTGCCAGATGCTGGAGCCGGTGAAGCCGTTGACGACCTTGACCCCGAGTTTTTGGGCCGCCCTCGCGGCGTTGGCCATCCATTCGGCGGAACGCCGGTTGACGCCGTCCGGGTTGCCGTCGCCCCAGACGAAATCGGGCAAAATCGACTTGTGGCGGATGTCGATGATGTCGCAAATCCCCTGGCCGATGATGTGGTTGCTGATCGCGAAGCA
>JAVBQX010000105.1:0-12920 GCA_031548645.1 Thermoguttaceae bacterium | reverse complement strand
TTCCCCTGCTCCCACCAAAAGGAACACCGCAGGAAGGGAACGATTTCACAAAATGGGAAACGTGTTCCCCGGTCACTCCGTTCGTTGCACTCACTGCGTTCCCGGCTGCTGTTCTTGCGCAGAACTTATGGGCGAAAGCCTTATGTCATTTATCATTCCGCCGGGGGAGCAGGGGCCGCTGGTTTGGATGGTTTCGGCGATGCGGCGGGTTTCGCTGTGCCGGGTTGGCCGGACTTGTCGTCGGGCGAAGTCAGGGTCGTCAGCGTTTCGGGAATGTCGACGCCGCCGATTTCCTTCATCACCTGCATCATTGGCGGCAAGGTTTTCGCCATGTTATGCAGCCAGTTCGCCGTGGCCGTCGTGCCGGAATCGCCCGACTGACCGCCGCCGTCCCACACGACGATCTTGTCGAACTTGATGTTCGAAATCGCCTGGGCCGAGGCTTCGACCAGGTTGTCGAAGTGTTCGAGCAGCAGCAGTTGGAACGCGTCTTTCGCCGAGCCGCAGGCGTCGATGATCCGCTGCAACCCTTCGCCCTTTTTGGCGAGAATTTCGTATTGACCGCGGGCTTCGGCTTCAAGTTTCACGAAGATCGCCTTCGCTTCCCCTTCGGCCTCGATGCGTTGCTGTTCGGCGAGCGCTTCGGCCTCAACGATGGTTTTCGCTTTCTGGGCCTTGGCCGGGGCTTCGAGTTCGGCCCGCGTTTGCGCTTCGATCCGCAGGGCTTCCGCTTCGGCGGCGACGGCCCGGGCACGGTGTTCGGCGGCGAGCACGGAGGCTTCGGCCTCGCGTTTTTTCGTTTCGCCGATCTGGTAGGCTTCGGCCCGCTTCACCTGCAATTCGGCCTGCGACGCAGCGATGGTCGCTTGGGCGCGGTTTTCACCCTCGACGGCGGTCGCGTTCGCCTGGGCCAACCGGACGCGCATTTCGCGTTCCGCTTCCTTGACCTGCGATTCCCGTTCGAACTGGGCCGATTGTTCGCCGACGGTCTTTTCCTTGTCGAGTTCGGCCAGACGCACTTCCTGATCGCGGTCGAGTTCGGCGACGCGGACGGCCTGTTCGCGTTCCGCCTCGCGGGTGCCGATCATCTTCGTCTTGTTCGCGTTGGCCACCTGGATCGTTTTCTGCTGTTCGGCCTCGGCGACGCGGATTTCGCCCATTTTTTCGTTGTCGGCCACGTCGCCGCGCGCTTTTTGGATCGCTTCCGACGCCGCTTTCCGCCCGATGGCCTCAATGTAGCCCGATTCGTCGGTGATGTCCGTGATATTGACGTTGATCAGGATGAGCCCGATTTTCCGCAGTTCCGGATCGAGCGACATTTGAATATTATTGAGGAAGGTGTCGCGGTCACGGTTGATTTCCTCGATCTGCATCGACGCGATGACCTGGCGGAGCTGGCCGAAGATGATGTCTTCCGCCTGTTTGGCGATGTCGCTTTTCGGGAGTCCCAAAAGACGGATGGCCGCGTTCTGCATCAGCTCTTCCGTCGTGCCGATGGCTACGGTGAAGACGCTCGGGACGTTGACGCGGATGTTTTCGATCGACAGCGCGCCGCGGAGCGGGATTTCGATCTGCATCGGCTCAAGGCTCAAAAAGGCGTAATCCTGCACGATGGGCTTGATGAGTCTCGCCCCGCCGTGAATGCAGGTGGCCGAATGCCCCTGTTCGCCGCTGCCGAAAATGACCATGATCCGGTTGCTCGGGCAGCGTTTGTAGCAGGTGACAAACAACAAAACGGCGCCCGCGATGACACAGCCGATCAAAATGGCAGCGACTGCCAGAATCGTTCCACCGGTACCGACAACAGCAAACAAAATCGAAGCGTGCATCATGGATTGACCTCTCAATTCCGGAATGGGGGTGGCACAAACACAGGCATTAAATTCACTGCATTTTACTCAAGTTTAACTTGAAATGCAAAAGTTTCGCGCCGGAAACCGGGAAAAGAGGGAAAATTTTGCGCAAAAAAAGAGCGGGAAATCAGCGTGAACCGCTTGGGGCGTCAAAACCAGACCGTCAGACGACTTTTTTGATCAATTGCACGAAATGCGGGGCTTTTTTCTTTTCCGTCATGTCGGCGGCGACCTTTTGCGCTTCGGCTTCTTCCGCGTAATCGTATTGGGCGATCTGGACCATCGTGGGGTTGAAAACGCCCCAGTAGGCTTTCATGACCGGCGCGGAAGCATCGCCGGCTTCGGCTTTCGTTCGACGGGTGCGTTTGACAGCCGGTTTTTTCGGCTTGGTTTCGGCGGAGACAGCGGCCTTTTTTCTGGGGGCTCGCGGTTTTTTGGCGGGGGCCGCAACATCTGCGGTTGCCGTAACTTCAGTCGAAGAAATGTCTTCCGCTGTTTGAGTTTGTTCAGAACTTGTTTTTTTTGCCATGGAAACGCAACCTCTTTCGCCACTTAAAATTAAGAAACCGCTTACGGCTACGTCCCCACACGCCGACGGGATAACCCGCACTGTTTCTGCCACAAAAATTTGGCCAATCGCGATGTCGTAGGACGAGGAATCGGCAAAATGCCGATATTTTCAATATTTATGATTCTATTTTAGCAATTGAATCTCGTTTGAAAAGACCTTTTTCAGGGTTTCTTGACAGAATTTTGAAAATTTCTAAAATATTTTGCCTTTTCGGCATCGTGGATGGGAGATTTCACTGCCCCCCCCCCCATAAAAAAACGGAGAAGCGCGGTTGCGTCCGCGTTCCTCCGTCCTTCCCAAGCGATCCTTATCCGCCGTTATTCCACCGCCTCAAAAATCACATCGTCATCAACAGCCTCCTTGTCGGCGGCGTCATTCTCCGACTTTTCTTCGGCGGTGACGGCGGCTTCAGCGGCCTTTTCCTCCGCTTTCGCTTCCGCCTGTTTTTCAGGCGTTGCGTCGGCGGCGGCAAGCGGGTCGGGCGTGTTTTCTTCGAGGCGTTCGCGCCACGGTTTCTTTTCCTCGTAGCTCTTCAGTTCCTCGTCGAGATGTCCCGCCTGGTCGTAATCGGTTTCGGCGGACAATTCGACGCCTTTTTTGATCCATTTCAGCGCGTTGTCGAAATCGCCGAGTTCGGCATAGGCCGAGGCCAGGGTGCTGAGAATGTGCGGCTTTTTGTAGTGGGTCAGGTCGCATGATTTCAGGGCGTATTCGAGGGCCAGCTTGCCGTCGCGAAGCGAATCGTCGGGCGAAGTGGCGAGCACCCAGGCGAGGTTGTTGTAAACGCCATCGTCCTCGTCGCCGGATTTGAGCAGGTCGTTATAAACGTCGATCGCTTCCTTGTGCCGCCCGAGTCCGAGCAACATGTCGCCGCGGAAGCGTTTCAGGGCCTTGTTGTCCGGCTGTTCGACCAGCATTTCGTCCAGCATTTTCAGGGCCGTTTCGTTCGACTTGGCCATCGCGTAAACCTGGATGGTCATGAGTTTGTACGGCAAGGCGTTCCGCTTGGCGGCGGGAAGTTTCTGCAGATAGGTCAGGGCTTCGGCGAATTTCTCCTGGCGGCATAAAATCGTGATTTTCGCCGCGTTGGCGTCGGTTTCCAAATCGGGCAGATCGGCGGCCAGCCGGAGCGTCGAGTCAATGTCCCGCATCGCGGCGTCGTAATTTTTCATCTCGGCGAACAGCTTGCCGCGCTGTAACAGGATGAGCGGGTTGCCCGGCTCGCGGTTGCGCAGGGCGTCGAGCACGGTCAGGGCATCGTCGAATTTGCCCTGCTTTTGCAGCACTTCGGATTTTTGAATCTGCGGGACGAAGCTTCGCGGCAAGAGTTCCGCAAGCCGGTCGTAAATTTTCATGGCGTCGTCGTATTTGTCCTGCTGTACGCGGATGGCCGCGGCGAATTCCAGCGCCTGCACGTTGTCCTGGTCGAGGTCGAGCACTTTCTGCAGCACCGCCACCGCTTCGTCAAGCTGGTCGTCGGCCGCGAGCACCCCGCCGAGCAGAATCATGACCGGCACCGAATCGGGCAACACCTTGTCCGCCTCGCGAAGCAGCTCAATCTGCTTTTTCGGATCTTCGGCCAGGTCGGCCTTGACGATCAACGCCTGGGCGTGTATCTCGCTGTTCTCGCTTCCGAATTCGATGGCCTTGTCGGCGTATTTCGCGGCCAGATCGCGGTCACCGTCCGGCAGCAGGTTCAGCCGCGCGATGTAAAGGTAGTTCATCGGCTCTTCGGGAATGTATTTGAAGGCCGCTTCAAAGTCGGCGACGGCAAGGCTCCTGTACTCTTTCCAACCCGGCGGCAGCGGCCGGATTTCCAGCACGAGATCGGCGATCATGACGCCGCGCTGGATGAGCGTGGCGGACAACAACTGGTTGCAAAAATCCAGATTTTCGGCGGACAGGCCGTCTTCTTTCGCCTTTTCGCACAAGCGGATGACGTTGTTGAGGTCGCGCATGGTCTCGGCGGACATCTTGATTTCAATCGCCTGATTGAGGGCCTCAAGGCCCGGATTTTCGTCGTCGGTCGTTTTTTCCGACTCCTGGCCGTCAACCGGCTGATCGGGGACAGGTTGTGTGTCGGGCTTGAGTTCCGGCTTTGCGTCAGGCTGTTCACCGCCCGGCAGAGCAATCGCCGCTTCCGGTTTTTCGGCGTTTTCCTGCGCACGACACGTTGCCAATTGAAAAGTCAGCGACAACATCAAGGCCGGGACGACGGCCATCGCTGGAAAAAGGACATATTTTCGAATTTCGGTCATTTTTTCTCTCCGTTGAGTTTCGTTTGCCTTATCAGTGAGCCGGTTTGACTCACAATATTAACAAATTATCAGGTTTGGCGTCGGGAATCAATAGCATTTAACCCGGCACCATGGGCCGTCGACGCAAGAAACGGTAAAAATGACGGGAAAAACGTTTAGCCGCCGATCACAGATCGGCGTTGAAAGCGGCGGTCAAGAATGGCAGCCGCGAACGCAGAGAGCGCAGCGAACGGAGTGACCGGTGCGGGGCGTGTCCGTTTGTGCAAGCGTATTTCGCGTTTTCGGTTTGCCGTTCGAAATCTTTCGGGTGTCACCGTGCTTTCCGTTTTGCGCCTCCTCCTTCCGGTCACTCCGTGATCACAGATCACGGCTCGCACGCTGCGTTCCCGGCTGCCATTGCGACAGTCTCGCCGGGACCGCCGCGGGATTGGCGTTTATGGTGTTTCATCCGGATCCTGGGATTACGCTTCGCTTCATCCCCGGCTCTTTTTAACTCCACACTCCACACTGCCCTACATCACTTTTTCGAGCAGGTCGACCAGGTGGTCGAGCATTTCGGTCGTGTGCGTCGCGAAAATCGAGATGCGGAGCGTACCGTCGTTCGGTCGGCCGGGACCGCGCGGAATATAGGCGATCAAAACGCCACGTTCGGACAGTCGCTGTTGAATCCGTCGCATGTTGCCCGCCGTGCCGCAGGTGATTGCGATGATCGGGACGTCGGAACTGTCGGTCGCGATGCCCAGGGCGTTGATTTTTTTCTTGAGATAGTGCGTGTTGTCCCGCAACTTCCGACGCAACCCGTTCGTGCGGAAGGTCATGACAAGCCCCTCGGCGGTTCCGGCGGCCAAGGGACTCGACGGCGCGGCCATGTTCCCGAAGGCGCTCGACCGTTCGATCAACCGTTCAATGAAAAGCTCGCTCCCGGCGATGATCCCGCCGCTGCCGCCGATCGCCTTGGTCAGCGCGGCCGAATGATAATACCGCACCGGCAACCGGGTCATGATTGGCCGTTCGTCGGCGTCCGGCGTGTCCGGGAAGGTGTCGTGACGCGACGATTCATCTTCGAAACCGCTGAAATCAAGCCCACTGTCAAAATCCGTGCCGCTCCCGAAGAGGTCATCCTCCTGCATCATCGCGTCCGATACCGCGTCGAACAGGTCGAAATCGAAGGGCATATCGTTCGCGTCCTGCGTCGTCCGGTTGACGCGATCGGAATTGAGGCCGTAATGTTCGTACACGCCGCGGCCGTATTGACCCAAAACGCCGAAGCCATGCGAATCGTCAACCAGCAATGAGGCCCCCTCAATGGGGCTGAGCACCATGGCATAACGGTCGAGCGGCGCGATTTTGCCCGTCATGGGAAACACGCCGTTGGTCATCACGAGCGGGCGTTCCGACGGTTTGAGATGTTTTCGCAATTCAAGCCGCAGGCTGTCCGGGTCGTTGTGCCGGAAAACGACGGGGTGAAGTTTCGCCTGCCAGTTTTTCGCCGCTTGAAAGACGCCCTTTTCCGCCGCTTCGTCGACGAAAATGCGGTCGACGGTTTCACCGAGCGTTTCGAGCAGGATTTGCGGGCCGTGATATTCCGAACCGTGATAAAACGCTTTTTCCGAACGCAGGTATTTCGCGGCCTGTTGCTCGACTTGCAGCACCGGCGGTGCGGTCAGGGCGAAGCGCGTCGTGCCGGTTCCGGTGCCGTAACGCAACGTCGCTTCGCAGGTCGCGGCCAACACGTTGGGGTGCGACTGCAAGCCGAGGTAAGCGTTGCCGGCGAAATAATGGTAGCTGCGGTTCGCGATCACGACCAACGCATCGGGCGGACCTTCGAGACTGAGTCGCGAAGGCCCGGTGTCACGGCCTGCCTGTCCGCCTGTTGATTGGCTCATGGTCTTCCCTGTTGTCCGGTGATTTCGATACTGGTCGCTGAAAGGAAATTTCTGGAAAAAAAACATGGAGCCTCTCAAAAGTGCCGGAACTCTCAATATGCATTGACAATCACGAAAAAATACCGTCGCGCCATTCACACTTGGCAGGCGAAAGAATAGCATTTTGCTAAATTTTGTGGTAGCCCAATTTCTCAAAATATTGATCTAGGATGTTTTCCGGAAATCTGGTATATTACCTGACCTGTGACGCCGCAGGAACTGTACATAAATACACTTATTGGCGGGCGAGTCACGAAAGATTATGCCGTGTTGCACAACCCGAGGCGCAGAAAACTGGTTCTCAAACCGATGGTCGTCAAGACGACTGAGCAGGTTTGGCTGGAGTCCTTCGTCGAATATTTGGCAGGCGAGTGTCACTTGGCGGAAAACACGGTTGAGGCATATCACCGTGACATGATTCATTTTTGGGAATGGCGGGGCGACCGGATGGTCTCACACCTCACCATTTCCGACCTTGCCGATTACGTAAGCTGGCTGCACGGTCGAAACCTTGCTCCGGCGTCGCTGGCAAGGCACATCGTGTCGTTGCGGCTGTTTTACCGCTACCTGCAACTGGAAGGCATCCTGCAGACGAATCCCGCCGAATTGTTGGGCAGCCAAAGACTTTGGGACCGCGTCCCGCATGTGCTTTCGCCGGGACAGGTCGACCGTTTGCTCACCAGCCCCGTCCCGACCGATCCGTGTTGGCGGCGTGACCGGGCGCTGCTCGAAATGTTGTACGCGACGGGTTGCCGTGCGTCGGAACTGGCCAACCTGACCATGCACGACGTACACCTCGACGAAAAGTATTGCCTTTGCACGGGCAAGGGCAACAAACAGCGGCTCGTACACCTCGGCAACCGTGCCGTCGAAGCGTTTCAGGCATGGGAGGAATTCGAGCGGGACGATTTGGTCCGGAGATTCGGCGACTCAAATTATGCTTTTTTATCGTATCGTGGGAAAAGGTTCCGCCGCGAGCGGATTTGGGTTTTGGTCAAAAAATATGCCGCAAGGGCCGGCATCAGCATCGAAATCAGCCCACACACGATGCGGCACAGCTTTGCGACCCACATGCTGTCGGCCGGAGCCGATTTGCGACAGGTGCAGGAGATGTTGGGACACGCAAGCATCGCCACGACACAGATTTATACGCACGTCGACATGTCACGGTTGAAACAGGTGCATGAAAAGTTTCACCCCCGAGGATGACCGACCGATTGCGGGATTGTGGCGCACAAATTCAAGATTTTGTGACAGTTGGTCAATGTAGAAAGTTGATAATATAAGTTATATTTTTCAATAGTCGTATTTAACGTAACCTATAATGTTATCGCAAGATGCGATTTTCAAAAATATCGTCAAGTTTTGGTCAGGGCCACTTGCCACAGTCAAATCTTTTGCTAAAAATAGTGGTGTTGTTTGAAAGCGAAATCGCATTCGCGAAACTAACGACAATAACGCAAAGGCATTACGTGTAAAACAGGCTGATTTGAAAAAGAAGGCAAACTACACAAAATGTCGGCATCTGACATCCGGGAAACAAGAACAACCTGTTCAAAGGGGGTATCCATGTATATCAAGCAATTGATGGCCAGTGAGATTCGTCGCAACTCCAAAAAACGCCGCCTTCAATTCAAAGTCCTCATGAGATACCTGGCCGTTTCGGTCGCATTTCTCGCCCCTCTCACGCTCGTCGGAATGACACCGGCAGCCGACTCCAGTCCCGCACCCCAATCCGCCTGCTCCGCTTTCTAATTTCCGCGTCCCTTCCTTCCCCAAGCGTTCTGTACGCATAATGTACGATGTTGTACGTCGTGGTCGTTCGCATTGCATCTGGTTTTTCACTGGCCATGTTCATGTGGAATTTGCTTTTTTGCGAAAAACCGTCTCGTATTGCTTAAGCAATTCTTTTGAAAAGACCACCCAACCTTGCGGAAAATACGTTTTGTCGTATAATGATACAGACTGATTTTTGACTGTTTTTCTTTGGTCGGACAGTGGTCCGGGACCGTCAAAATGGCCGCAATTTCTGAGTGAATATTGCAATTCCGCAACACACGGGGGTGAGTTTTGTCGTCTGACGATTTTGATCCTGTTGATAACAATCCCGAATCCAACGAACCGGTCGAGCCGAACAATCCGCCGGAAAATGAGACGAATTCCGAGTCGCAGTCGGCACCCCCGGGCGAAAGTCCGATGGGAATTGACATCCACGCGGGAAAAGTGCAGCAGTTTTCCATCGAAGACGAAATGCGCAACAGCTATCTGACTTACGCGATGAGTGTCATCGTCAGTCGTGCGTTGCCCGATGTACGCGACGGTCTCAAGCCGTCCCAGCGTCGTATCCTGGTCGCCATGAACGACTTGAATCTCGGCCCGAGCTCGAAACGGATGAAATGCGCGAAAATCGCGGGTAATACGAGCGGCGACTACCACCCGCACGGTGAGGCGATCGTCTACCCGACGCTGGTTCGCCTGGCGCAGGAATGGAACATGCGGCACGTTCTGGTCGACAAGCAGGGAAATTTCGGCTCCATCGCCGGACTGCCCGCCGCGGCCATGCGGTATACGGAAGCCCGCATGTCGGTCTTCGCGTCGATGATGCTCGAAGACCTCGAATACGATACCGTCGATTTCACCTCGACTTATGACGAGCGGAACGTGGAACCGACCGTGCTTCCGTCGAAATTCCCGAACGTGCTCGTCAACGGCACCAGCGGCATCGCGGTCGGCATGGCGACGAGCATTCCGCCGCACAATCTCGCCGAAGTGTGCGACGCCTCGGTGGCCGTCATCGACAACCCGCTCATTTCGCCGGACGAATTGCTGCAAATCTGTCCCGGGCCGGACTTTCCGACCGGCGGCGTCATTTGCGGACGCGGCGGCATCCGTCGCGGCTACCTGACCGGACGCGGCAACGTCGTCGTCCGGGCACGCGCGAAAATCGAAGAACACGGCAAACGCAACCGCATCGTCGTCTCAGAAATTCCGTACCAGCAGACGCGTGACCGGATCGAGGAAAAAATCGCCGAAATGGTGCACGCGACGAAAATCGTCGGCATTTCGAATATCCGGAACGAATCGGACCTGCACGAACCGGTGCGGCTGGTGCTGGAACTGAAACGCGACGCCGACCCGGACGTCGTACTGAACCAGTTGTACCAGTTCACCCCGCTGCAGGACACCTTTTCGATCAACCTGCTCGCCTTGGTCGACGGCAAGCCGCGGCAACTGTCGTTCAAGGAAATGATCGAGGAATTCATCCGGCACCGCCAGACGGTCATTCGCCGCCGCACACAGTTTTTACTGGCCAAGGACCGCAAACGCAAACACACCGTCGAAGGGCTCATGATCGCGCACGCGAACATCGACGAAGTGATCCGCGTGATCCGCACCTCAAAAACGCAGGCCGAAGCGAAAGAGCGGCTCATGCAGATCGAATGCCCCTCGTCGATGCTGCACCGCGCGTTGGGCGACGACGGCTTCGTCGCTTATCAAAATGAATACGGAGCCGCCGAAGCGTACACGCTTTCGCCCGTGCAGGCCGACGCGATCCTGCGCATGACGCTCGGCCATTTGGTCAATTTGGAACAGGAAAAGCTCGGCGACGAATACCGCAACCTGTTGGCCAATATCAACGAATATCTCCGCATTTTGGCCGACGAAAACATCATCCTGGGAATGATTCGCGACGATTTGCTCGAAATCAAGCGGAAATACGGCGAAAAACGCCGCACCGAAATCACCGGCGAGGAAATCGGCGACGTCGACATCGAAGACCTGATCACCGAGGAAACAATGGTCGTTTCGATCTCGCACGGCGGCTATATCAAGCGGACGCCGGCCGCCATGTACCGGGCGCAGCGTCGCGGCGGCAAGGGGCGTCGCGGGGCGAAGGTTGCCGACGAAGACCCGATCCAGCATCTTTTCGTCGCCAGCACGCACGATTATCTGCTCTTCTTCACCACCAAGGGCAAAGTGTACTGGCACAAGGTCTACAACCTGCCGCAACTGCCGCCGACCTCGAAGGGGCGCGCCATCGTCAACATGCTCAACCTGGCCGAGGGCGAAGTCATCGCCGACTGCCGCGCGATCAAAAATTTCGACGCGCCGGATCATTATCTCGTGCTGTTCACGAAAAACGGGCTGGTCAAAAAGACGAAACTCTCGGCCTACGGGCGGCCGCTCAAGGGCGGTTTGATCGCCATCAAACTCAAGGAAGGCGACGAACTGATCGACACGGCGGTGACCGGCCCCGGGGACGAAATCATCATCTCGACGGCCAACGGCTTGGCCATCCGTTTCCGGCATACCGACGCGAGGCCGATGGGCCGCACGGCCAGCGGCGTCAAGGGGATTTCGCTCACCGCGGGCGATTACGTCGTGGCCGCCGTGCTCGCTTCGCCCGACCGGTCGCTGCTGACCGCCTGCGCGAACGGTTACGGCAAACGGACTCCGATCGGCCCGAACGCCGCCGCGGAAGCCGAAAAAGCGGGTCTCGATGAAGATGCCGACGATCTCGCGCCGGGACAGGAGGAACCGCTCGTCGACGATGTGCCGGAAAACGAAGCCGGGGACGATTCCGACGGCGGCGATAACGATGCGGAAAACGACGGTGACGCCGGCGACGACAAGGCCGTGTCGAGCCGCTCGTACCGGACGCAGCGCCGCGGCGGGAAAGGACTTCGCGACATCAAGGCGACCCAGCGCAACGGCAAGGTCATCGGCGCGGTTCGCGTGTATGACGACGACGAAGTCATGATGATCACCGCGCAGGGACAATTGCAACGCATCGCCGTGAGCGACATCCGCATCATGGGCCGCAACACGCAGGGCGTCCGCATCATGACGCTCGACGAAGGCGATTCCCTCGTCGCGGTCAAACGCATCCCGAAAGACGAAAGCGAAACGAACGACGTGCCGGAAAATGACGCTCCCGATAACGACCTGCCGGAAAACGAAATCGCAATCGAATCGGAGCCCGAAGCCGGAACCGAATGAAAGGTAGGGCGGTCACGCCGTGACCGCCGTATTTGCTTCATGAATCCCGTGTACCGTACAGTTCATAAAACGCCGGTGTTTACACCTGTTTTTAGTACCGTTTTGTGTGTATAGCGAAGGATCAATGAGTAAAAAAAGCAAGTGGCCTAATGAACCGGAATCCAGCGAGGTAATTCGTAAACTAAATTGGTTTATTGAAGTGGGGTTCGTTATTGAAAATATCGATTTCTCCTGCGAGCAGAAACAAATCTCGATGATTGGCGATTGTCAACCCGATGACATTGGTTTGGATTACATTGAAGGTGGACCTTTTCGGATTGTATTTTCTGGGGTGCGCAATTTTTGCATCCATAATTTACATCAATTATCTGCTCGCGAACGATTGCTTCTGTGCCATCCGCGAGATTTTACCATAGAAAAAGACCTTTCACACAATCGTTACTATCATCTCAAAACATCTTCACTCAACGATCATTTTGGTTTTGAAATTGATTTTGAAGAGTTGGAGATTGTGCAAATATTAACCAAGTGAGTTTTTTTCGTTGCTGGCGCACTTTCCCCAAACAGATTTTCGATCGTCCTTATTGCGACAGAACAGTCGCGGCGTGACCGCCCCACCTTTCAACATCCCATGAACCTCAACGTCAACATCGGCACATTGTCATTGCAGAACCCGGTCATGGTCGCCTCGGGGACCTTCGGGTATGCGAAGGAGATGGCCCCGGTGTTCGACCTGTCGCGGTTGGGGGCCATCATCCCGAAAACGGTGACGATCACCCCGCGCGAGGGCAACAAACCGCCGCGCACCGTCGAAACGACCGCCGGACTGCTCAACGCGATCGGGCTCGACAACGACGGCATCGATCAATTTCTGGCGGAAAAACTGCCCATGCTGGCGGGTTACGGTCCGCCGGTCATCGTCAGCATCGCGGCCAAATCGCCGGAGGAATGCGACCTGTTCGGCGAAAAACTGCGGAACGTGCCGGGCATCGCCGCCGTCGAACTGAACATCTCGTGCCCGAACGTGTCCGGCGGAACCGATTACGGAACCGACCCGGATTTGTGCCGCGCCATCGTCAAGCGGTTGCGCGACGCGACCGGGCATTTGCTCATCGTCAAACTGACGCCGAACGTGACGAAAATCGCGGACATCGCGCTGGCCGCGGTCGAAGGCGGGGCCGACGCGGTTTCGGCGATCAACACCTGTCTCGGCATGGCGATCGACTGGCGCAACCGGAAAGCGCGGCTGGCCAACACCGTGGGCGGGTTGAGCGGCCCGGCGATCAAGCCGATCGCCCTGCGCTGCGTGTAC
>JAVBQX010000145.1:0-3410 GCA_031548645.1 Thermoguttaceae bacterium | reverse complement strand
CTCCTCCGCAACTTGCCCAAGAGGAAAACGGGTTGCCATCGCAAAAGTAATGTGTCGTTCCGGGGCGACCGAACACGTAATCGTTTTCGCCTTCTTTTTCAGGCGGCGTTTTGATGACTTTCGCGGAAAGCGTTCCCGGCAAAATCGTTTCCTCGCGGTTCGGGAACGGCAAGACGTCCGGGCCGGTGTTCGTGCCGACGGTTTGACCTTCCGGCAACGCGATCGGCCGTTTCGGACGCGGGGCGAATTCCAGCGGTTTGAGTTCCTCCTGGTAGAACGCGAGATTGTCAAAAAACAGTTCGGCGAATTCCGTGTTCGTGCCGCCGCGGATTTCAATGCCGATCAATTGCGGATTCGTGCCAAGCCGGGCCAGTTCCTCCGATTGAAACTTGTGATGCACGAGAAACCATTCCTTCCAGCGAACGCGGTCGAGCGTGATACCCGTCGTTTCGCCATTGGCATTTTTTAGCAGCAACGACAAGGTGACCTGCGGCACTTCCGACGGTCGCACCCAATCCCAATTGTTGCCGTACACCCAAAACGTCACGGAATCGAAGGCCCCGGCAATCGGCATCGGTTCTTGTGGTTTGATGACAACCGCCGGCGCGGTTTCGTCGGCGTTCACGCTGTGATACTTCAAATGCCCAACGTAATCGCCCCAAAGCTGCTCGCGGCGGGATTTGCGGAATTCGGCCTCGCTCGCCGTCGTTTCGGTGACCCAATTGTCGAGATTTTCGAAATCGACGAACGGCGGATGGGCGTCCGTATTGCGACCGGCGTTGACCAGTTCGTAAGGCCGCTTGCCGACCGGTTCGTCTTCCGTCGGCAAAACGGGCTTGATCTCCCCGGCGAATAAGCAGGGACACAACACGGTGAAAATCGCGGCAAATGGAATCGACATCAGGCGGAACAAAGAGAATCGCTGGCAAGACATGGCAAAACCTCCGGCGGGGTGGGCGGGAAAGAAAAAACCGGCAAACAACAACGATGCTATCAGCATCCCCGCCACATGTCAAGAAAATCGCGAAAAACCTTGTCGCACGCCGCCGTGGCAGGGACTTGCTGAAATCGTTTGAAACGGTTATCATAGTTGAGTTTGGTCGGTTCGAATTATCGCATGAGGTGACCGGCCGCTCCCAGATTTTTGTCCGAACGCGACCCCGGGAAAAGGGAAGCGTCAAAGCAGGAAAGATGAGTTGTAACCGTGTCTGGCACAAGTGTAATCGGTTTGCAGTGGGGTGACGAGGCAAAAGGCAAGGTCGTCGACGTTTTGACGAGCAAAAACGACATTGTCGTACGTTATCAGGGCGGCGCCAACGCCGGGCATACGGTCGTGGCGGACGGAAAAAAGTACAAATTATCGCTGATTCCCAGCGGAATTTTCCGCCCGAACGTGCAATGCGTCATCGCCGGCGGCGTCGTGATTGATCCGGCGCTGATTTTGAACGAAATCGCGACGCTGCGCGAGCAGGGCGTTGAAATCGGCAAAAACCTGATGATCAGCAACCGGGCGCACGTCATTTTTCCCTGGCACAAGGAAACCGACCGCATACTGAACGAACTGGCCGCCAAGGAATCGATCGGCACGACTTTACGGGGTATTGGCCCGTGCTACAGCGACAAATACGGCCGGTCGCTGGCCGTCCGGCTCGGCGATCTGTTTCGCCCAAACATCCGCGAACGGCTCATCGACATCGCGACGTCGAAGGCCCGGATGCTCTCAAAGACCGGATTTCCCGAAGATTATGACGAAATCGCGTCCGAGGAAATCGCGGATCAGTACCTGGGTTACGCCGCGCAATTGAAGCCTTACGTCGCCGACACGACGGCCTATCTGCTCGACGCGGTCGAAGCGGGCAAACGTCTCCTGTTCGAAGGCGCCCAAGGCGCCCTGCTCGACATTGACCACGGACCTTTCCCCTACGTGACGAGCAGCAACAGTTCGGGCGTCGGCATTTCCTCTGGTTCGGGCGTGCCGGGTTGCCATATCACGAAGGTGGTTGGTATCCTGAAAGCCTACACGACCCGCGTCGGCGGCGGACCGTTCCCGACGGAACTGGACAACGAAATCGGCCAAAAAATCCGGGATCGCGGCAACGAATACGGCACGGTGACCAAACGCCCGCGACGCTGCGGCTGGTTTGACGCCGTCGCGGCCCGTTACACCGCCCGGCTGAGCGGCGTGAGCGTGCTCTCGATCATGCTGCTCGACGTGCTGAGCACCTTCGACGAACTGAAAATCTGCACGGCCTATGAAATCGACGGCAAACGGACGACCGACTTTCCGGCCCATGTTGACGACCTGCGTGAAGTCAAGCCGGTTTATGAAACGCACCCCGGCTGGCAGGAGGACATTACAGGTGCGAAAACCGTCGAAGAACTGCCGCAAAACGCGAAGGACTACGTCAACCGCATCGCCGAACTGCTCGGACGCCCCGTCGGCCTGATTTCCGTCGGCCCCGACCGCGAACAGACGATCAACATCAACCTGTAAGGCCGTGCTTTGCACAAACGTTTTCATTTGTTATCGTCGCGCAACCAAGGCCGCGTTCTGGCGTTTTTTGGGGCCGTGAGCTGGAGCCTGAGCGGCGTCATCGTCAAGGCGCCGGTCTTTGCGTCGATGCCGGAAGACATTCGCTCGGTTCATTTGGCCTTTTGGCGGGGATTGTTCGTCGCGTTCCTTTTTCTGCCGTCGATCCGCAAGGCGAAATGGCACTGGCTCCTCATCCCGCTTTGCATTTCGTTCCTCGGGATGAGCGTCTGTTATATGACGGCGCTGGTTAAAACGACCGCCGCGACGACGCTTTGGCTGCAAAACATGGCCCCGGTCTGGGTCGCGCTGTTTTCGATTTTTCTGTTCAAGGAAAAATTGCGCCGGCAGGATTATCTGCCCTTGGGCCTTTGCGTGGCGGGTGTGCTGTTCATTTTGTGGTTTCAATTGAGACAGCCGGGCAACGGCAGTGCTTTTGCGGCGGGTTGCGCCATCGTGTCGGGCGTGTTTTACGCGATGGTGCTTTGCCTCATGCGATCATTGCGGGATTTCAACTCCATTTGGCTGGTTTTCGCCTGTTCCGTGGCGACGGCGCTCGTGTTTCTGCCCGCCGTAATCTGGCTTGGCTATGTGCCGACGATCGGGCAACTGCTGGCCATGCTGCTCCTGGCGATCACCTCGTTCGGCATCCCCTACAGTCTGCTGGCCAAGGCTCTGCGCCGCATTCCGTCCAGCGAAGGGGTCGTCATCGCGCTGTCCGAGCCCATACTCGCCCCGGTTTGGGTCTACCTCCTCTGGCGTCAACCGGAGCAGTGGTTTACGCTCGTTGGCGGGGCGATCATCCTCGTCGGGCTCGTTTTGCAGTGTCTCACGAAAGATGAGTGATGGTGCAAAGGTGCGGTTCACACTGAGTCAGGTA
>JAVBQX010000302.1:0-6421 GCA_031548645.1 Thermoguttaceae bacterium | reverse complement strand
CTCGCCTTCGCCGCCGCCGTTGAGGATGTCCGGCTTGTTGGCCTTGGTGTCCATGCGGATGACGTAAAAATGGACCGGCTTGCGCGGCGAAATTTTCGACATGACGCGGATCGCCTTGCCGGTGGTGAGCAGCCCGTACATCCCGGCGGCGCTGATGCCGATCCCCTGCTGGCCGCGGCTCATGCGCAGGCGGTGAAATTTCGAGCCATAAAGCAGTTTCCCGAAGATGAGCGGAATCTGCTTTTTGACGATGCCCGGCCCGTTGTCCTGGATGCTGACCTTGTAGTGCGTTTTGCCGGTTTGCTCGATTTGGACCCAGACTTCGGGCAGAATCCCCGCCTCCTCGCAGGCGTCGAGCGAGTTGTCGACCGCCTCCTTGACGGTGGTGAGCAACGCCTTTCGCGGGTTGTCGAAACCGAGCAGGTGCCGGTTTTTCGCGAAAAATTCGCTGACGGAAATTTCCTTTTGCGCCGCCGACATCGCCTCGGCGCTCGCCCGCCGCTTGGTTCGCCCTGATTTTTGCGTGTCGTTGTCGCCAGATTCGAGATGTTCGCTGTCCTTTGCGTCTGCCACGGGTTGGGTTCCTGAACTACACTTGCCGCAATGGTTTAAAGAAAAATTATCAGATAATTTTAGCGTCCTGGGCCAAGATTGGCAAGCGTCACGGCAGTTTGATAAACGTCCCAGTAATAATGACTGTATTTTCGACTGTCAAGGCCCTCAATATTTTTATGCGACAATAATTCTTGCCAAGTGATTCAAAATCCTTTCAAAACGTTGAAATGCCGTTTCGTTTCTGTTAATGTGTTATTATCGATTTTTCCATCATCCATGAGCTTTCAGAAAGGACCCACCATGCACGAACATGTCAATTGCCATTGCTGTCCGCCGTCCCCGCCGAAAATTTCCGAATCGCAATTCCGGCTCAACCGTCGTTCGTTTCTCGGCGCGGCCGCTGCCGCGGGAAGCGTTTTGGGCGGGCTTTCCTGGAATTCGATTCTAATGGGCGCCTCGTCCGAGCAAGTTCCGATGCCCGGCGAACGTGTCCCGCTGATCGTCAAACCGATTCTCGTGCATGATCTGCCGCAGCGCCGCGAACGAGGTTCCTGGCGAAGTTGGGGCGGCGTTCAAACGAAGGAGGATGCCGCGGAAGAAGTCGCCCGAATCACCGGCGAACTGGCAGGCATCAAAAAAACGGCCGATTTCCCGGTCGAATTCATGGAAGTCACCGCCGTGACCAACATGAACGCCATGACCGAACACCCCGACGTGGCCAAGGCCGATCTGCTGATCGTGTACGGCGCCGGCGGAGGAATCGATCCCCTGAAGAACATCAAGAAGGACGCCATCATTTTCCAGCGTTGGAAGAGCGGCCCGGTTTACCTGCAATATGAAATCGTGTCGCCGCGGTTTTTGCGGCAGCACACCGACACGCAGAAAGTGCCGCACATCCTGCCCGAAGACGTCGTGACCGACAATCTCGACGAACTGACCTGGCGGCTTCGTTCGCTTTGCGGGCTGAAGAACACGAAAAATACGAAAATCGTCACCATCGGCGGCGCCAGTGCCTGGGCCCAGCCGGAAGGTGTCGTCCCCAAGCTGGTGGAAAACGTCTGGGGATTTCAATATCATGACGTGTCGTATGACGAACTCGCCAAACTGCTCGAAGCGGCCAAAAAAGACGCCAATACCATGGCCGTGGCCGAACGTCGCGCCGCCGAATACCTGAAAATTCCGGGCACGACGCTCGAAACCGAACGCGAATTCGTCGTCAACTGCTTCGTGCTCGACAAGGTGTTCCGCCATATCATGGGCGAGGCCGGTTGCCGGAATCTCACGATCAACAGCTGCATGGGCACCATCATGGAAGTCGCCCGCACCGCCGCGTGCCTGACGCTGAGCCTGCTCAACGACGACGGCTATCTCGCGTTTTGCGAATCGGATTTCGTGGTCATTCCCTCCGGCGTGTTGCTGGCCAACATCAGCGGGAAGCCGGTCTTCCTGAACGACCCGACCTATCCTTACGAGCAGATCATCACGCTCGCGCACTGCACCGGCCCGCGCAAAATGGACGGTAAGACCTACGAACCGACCCGCGTCGTGACGCACTTCGAATCGGACTACGGGGCCTCGCCAAAGATCGCCTATCCGAACGGCACCGTCTGCACGAACATCGCGCCCGACTTCGAATCGAAACGCTGGGTCGGTCTCATCGGCGAAGTCGTCGACGCGCCGTTCCGCCCCATCTGCCGCACGCAGGTCGATATCCGATACAACTGCCCGTCGTCGCTCGTCGCCGAACGGATGCCCGGTTTCCACTGGATGTTCGGTTACGGCGATTACATGAAGGAACTCGGCTACGCGCTGCGCCGCGTCGGCATCACCTGGGACAACCTCGACAAGGTGCCCTTCGTGGCTGAAAGCTGAACGATAAAAGGTAGTACAAAGGTTATCCAATTGATCTTCGATTGTTTTGGTAAAAGGCTTCAGACTTCAGGGATCAGGCTTCAGATTTCTGAAGTTTGAGGTCTGAAGCATTTTGTCAAACACTCTAAGTGCAGGAGATTGGCTCCGTAGGGGCAGTGTTATTCTTGCCCCGTAGGGACAAAATATCGGTAGATTGCGAGTTCCCCCCAAAAAATATTTCACAACCCCGCAGGGGTTGGATATATCGACGCAAGAACGGATTATCCAACCCTTTCAGGGTTGATGGTTCTTGTGTGGGGGCTTCGTTTCTACCAATATCTTACCCCTAACGGGGTAATTGACGTACAAATAAAATGTATCGAAGGTTAATTCGATAACTTTGTCGTAGCACAAAGTAATTTTTCAGCCGGTTCCCACAAGAACGGGTTTTTCTCTCTTGACATTGACTACATAATGTTGTAATATGGCATCTGTTGGTAGTCAAATTCATACAAAATGTCAGCTTTTGGTGAAAAATCATGGCAAAGAGAGAGAAAAAACAGGAAATTCCGACCGTTTCGCCTGCGGAATGGGAAATCATGGAATCGTTTTGGCGCATTGGCCCCATGGCCGCACGGGACGTGTTCGCGTCGTTGCCGAAATCGAACTCGTGGGACATCAAAACGGTGCGGACGTTTTTGTCGCGTCTTGTCGAAAAAGGGGCGCTCGGTTACGACCAGATAGGAAATTCGTATCTTTACCGGGCCGAATACACCCGCGACCAGCTCATCTGCCGCGAAGTGCGAAGCGTCGCCGACCGCGTGCTCGACGGCTCGGTGTCGGCATTGTTCGCGAGTTTCATTCGCGAGGAAGACTTGACGCCGAAGGAAATCGAACAACTGCAAAAGCTGCTGAATGAAAAAGCGAGGCGGTCATGAACGATTTGTTCTTTCGTTGGATGCTTGAGGCGAGCGTGCAACTCGCGGTTTTGGTGACGCTCATCACCGTGATCGTCTTTTTCGGACGCCGCATGTCGGCGAGGTTCCGTTACGCGCTTTGGACGCTGGTTTTGATCAAGGCGCTGGTGCCGCCGTTTGTTTCGATGCCGTATTCGCTCGCCAACCAGGCGGTCGAACCGCTTTGGCAACTTTTTTCGCAACGCCAAACCGTTGCATTGCAAACCGTTGAGCCGGTCGCTGAAATCCCTGCTTTGGGAGAAGAAGGCATCGTATTACCGGTAATCGAACTTACGCAGGAGCCCGATTTTCAAGCGGCATCAATTACACCGACATTTGCCACGCCCGAAATTACATCGCCTGCACCGGAAATCATCGAACCACCAAAAACCGCGTCGCATTTTCCGTGGCTGTTCGCGGTTTGGATTGGCGGCGTGCTGATTTTTTGGGGCGTCGTTCTTTATTATTACGTGTGGGCGACGCGATTGTTGGCCGGCGGGAACTGGCTGCATGATGGGCCGATTCACGAACTGCTCATGCGGCTCGCCCGACAGTCGGGGATTCGCAAAACGCCGCAGGTCGTGCTTTCCGATTCGGTGCGAAGCCCGTTTCTTTGGGGATTTTGGACGCCGCGGATCGCGATTCCGGCGGATTTTCCCGGCGAAGTCGGGGTGGACGAAATGCAAAGCGTGCTGCTGCACGAACTGACGCACTGGAAACGGGGCGATTTGTTCGTCGCGCGGCTGGAGCTGTTGGTGCGGAGCCTGTTCTGGTTTCACCCGTTCGTCTGGTTCGCACTGCGCGAACTCCGCAAGGAACGGGAATCCGCGTGCGACGAAACGGTGCTTGCGTCCGGTCGCATTCCGGCGAAACAATACGGCGATTCGCTGCTGAGCGTCATGCTCGCGATTCGGGAACCCGCCGCCGTGCCTGTCGGGTTTCTCGGTTTTTTAGGGATATTGGAACAAAAGACACAATTACAAAAGCGATTGGAGGAAATCATGTCGCAACAACATCACGTCAAACGGATCGGCCTTTTCGGTTGGGGATTCCTGCTCTTTTTAATCCTCTGCGTTCTGCCGATGGCCGTCGCACAAAACGATCCGCCGAAAACGGAGGAAAAAACAACGGTGGAACAAGCAGAGACGGGTGCAGAAAAAACGCCGAAAGATAGTTTTTCCGCGACGGGTCTTGATCTTGACAAAATCGAAAGCGTTCGGGACAGTGTGGTGATGATCACCGATGGAAATGATGAGATGTTTGACAACGGCATCGGTGCGGGAGTGGTGCTTGATCCGCGCGGTTATATCCTGACAACTTATCACGTCATTGAAGGGCTTAAAAAAATCCGGGTCAAAACCTTCGAGGGCAAGGAATACGCCGCCGAATACGTCAACCATGACCCGGTCATGGACATCGCCTTGATCAAAATCACGCCGTCCAAACCGCTTGTTCCGATACGCGTCGGAGATTCCGGCAAGTTGCGCGTCTTGGAACATATCGTCGTATTGGGGCATCCCTTCGGTTACGAATTTTCGTTCAGCAGCGGGGAAATCAGCGGACTGAATCGTGAGATCACGGTCAATAATCACTTGATATACTCAAACATGATCCAGATATCCGCCGGCATCAACCCCGGCGATTCCGGCGGAACGCTTTTAAACACGAAAGGGGAAATGATCGGACTTGTCGTGGCCTTGAGACATAACGGCAACCAAATCGCCTTTGCCTTGCCGGGTAATGACGTCATGAAAGCCGGTGCCAAATTGCTTGAGCAGCTCCCGAGTCAATGATGGCAACCGATCACGGGAATCCGTTTCAAAGGTAGGGCGGTCTCGCCGAGACCGCCGTCTTGCTCGGGGCATATTTGCCCGATTCAACCGCTCCATGACTGTCGCGGCTCTGATTCTCCCGTCCCTCGCTTACGCTTCGGGCTCTGGTTGACAAGAAAGCGTGAAAAGCTCTCAATTTTCACGCAAAATTGGCCGTATGCTCGCAAAAAAACTTGCGTATCCTCCGGGTTTCAAATAAGATGGAACTAATATTTCCCTTTATTTTGGTTTCATCGCCGATTTTTCATTTTTGCACGAATTCCTGAGAGGTCGCCATGCCCCAGATGACCGTCGACGACCTGACACAACGTATTCTGTCGCTGGAATTGCTGCGCGAGCGGGACATCCGGGAAATCTGGATGTCGTTCGGAACGCAAGACGTTGATCTTGATCTGTTTATAATGGCCCTGACACGCCAGGGGCTGCTGACCAACTACCAGATTGAACGGCTGACCAGCGGCGAAAACACCGGTTTCTATTTCGGGGAATATCGTGCGCTTTATCTCGTCGGGGCGGGTTCCTTTGCCCGCGTGTTCCGGGCGACGCATAAAAGCAGTGGTAAAATCGTCGCCGTCAAGGTACTTCGAGCCCGGTTCAGCGAAAATGACGAAGCAATCAACCAGTTCGTGCATGAGGCCGAACTTGGCATGGAATTACGGCATCCGAATATCGTACCAATATATGAAGTCGTTTCGAAGGATTACCAGCATTTCATGGTCATGGATTTCGTCGAGGGACAGACGCTTCGCGATTTTTTGAAAATCCGCAAAACCGTCGAACCGAAAATGGCCACGCGCATTGTGACGGACATCTGTTCGGCGCTGGATTACGCGGCCAAACGCGGACTTCAGCACCGCGATTTGAAGTTGAGCAACGTCATGCTCTCCATCGGCGGGAAGGCGATGGTCGTCGACTTCGGTCTCGCGGCCCTGCTTTCCGCGAAAGAGGCCGGGGAAGGCGTCAGCCAGCGGGCGATCGACTACGCCGCGCTCGAACGCATCACGGGCGCCCCCAAGAACGACATTCGCAGCGACGTGTATTTTCTCGGCTGCATGTATTACCAGTTGCTGACGGGCGTCGCCCCGTTGGTCGAAACGAAAGACCGCATGAAGCGACTCGACAAGACCCGTTTTTACCAGGTCAAGCCGATCCAGGTCGTCGCCCCGAAGATGCCGCACGCCGTCGCGTTCATCGTTAACAAGGCCATGTCGCTCGACGTCGAGAAAC
>JAVBQX010000063.1:0-55266 GCA_031548645.1 Thermoguttaceae bacterium | reverse complement strand
CCCTTAGGCTTCCGCTTACAATAAAAATCCCCGTAAAGTTTCCGCAGAAACGTAATCCGCAAGAAATCGGAGCACGAAGCGTTAGCGAGTGCCCCCGGTTGACCATGGACCTTGATTTACGGCCCCTCGCTGACGCTTCGGGCTCTGATTGGGTATGGAACTTATTGGCGAAAGCCTAATTGTGAAAATGAATATTTTTTGAGGAAGCCTTTTTCATTGCGCAGTTTTGAGCAAAAATGGGGATGGCTCAATTTGTTAACTCCATGAGGAAGAATCGATGAAAAGTAAACGAATTCAAATTTTCAATTCAGCGCTTTTGATGCTATTCCTGATGTGTCCTCCTGCGCTTCGGGGGGCCGACTCTGCTCTGGAGCAAGGATTTCAAACCCCTCCCGAGTCCGTGCGTGTCAGCGTATACTGGTATTGGATCAATGATCACATTTCCAAAGAGGGGGTGGTCCGTGATCTGGAAGCGATGTCCGAAGTCGGGCTTTCCGGTGCTTATATCGGCAATATCGGGGAACAAACCGGCGCATACGGTTCCGTCAAACTCATGTCGGACGAATGGTGGGATATTACCCACGAAGCCGTGAAAACGGCGACACGATTGGGATTCAAACTGGGCATGTTCAACAGCCCCGGCTGGAGTCAGTCCGGAGGACCGTGGATCAAGCCGGACCAGTCGATGCGATATCTTGCGTTTTCCGAGCTCAAGGTGACAGGACCGCAAGAGCTTGAACAGAAAATCCCAGCCCCCGGCGAGAATTTCCAAGATGTCAAGACGATTGCCTTCCCGGCACCCAAAAATGACTCGCAAACCATTCAGGCACTCAATCCCCGCATCACTTCCGAGCCAAATCTTCCCGGAATTGAAACGATTGCCGATGGAAAATCGGAAACCGTGCTTAGCATTCCTGCGAATACACCGAATTTGACGGTCAATTTACAGGTTGATCGTGATTTCACGGCGCGAAGTCTTACGCTCCTCACCACGGCACCAAGCGGCGCGACTTTGGAAGTGTCGGCTTTGGAAAACGGACGATTCCGAAAAATCAAAACCGCGCGATTCGACCGCACGAATCCCGAACTGAATGTCGGTTTCATTCCGTTTGCGCCCGTCGTGATTGCACTTCCCGCGACGACCGCGAAGGAATTCCGCCTGGCTTTTACGGAGATTCGCGGAGGATCGTTCGCGGAAATCCAACTCTCTTCCGCGGCTCGGGTTGAGTTTTTCGCGGAAAAAGAGTTGGCGAAAATGTTCCCAACCCCTCTTCCGCTCTGGGATGCCTATCTTTGGCCTGAACAACCGACGATTGATGATTCCAAGGTTCTTGTGGCCCCGGGAACCGTTCGCGATATCAGCGGCTCTTTGAGGGCTGATGGGACATTGCGGTGGACGGTTCCCGAAGGGGATTGGATCATTCAGCGAACAGGCATGTTGAGCACCGGCGTGAAGAACAGTCCCGCCACCCCGGAAGCCAAAGGACTTGAAGTGGACAAGATGAGCAAAAAACACGCGGAGTACCATTTCAATTCCTATTTCGCAAAAATTCTGGAACGTATTCCCGAAGCCGATCGTAAATCCCTGCAAGTCGTCGTTCAGGACAGTTATGAAACGGGAGGACAAAACTGGACAGATGATTTTGTGGCGGAATTTCAGCAGCGATACGGCTACGATCCGGTGGCTTTCATCCCCGTGATGAACGGTCGCGTCGTCGGGAGTCCTGACCTTTCGGACCGGTTCCTTTGGGATTTGAGACGCTTGGTTGCCGACAAGGTTGCCTATGATTATGTCGGCGGATTGCGGGAAGTGGCCCACAAACATGGAATGACGACCTGGCTGGAGTGTTACGGTCACTGGGGGTTCCCCGGGGAATTCCTGCAATATGGCGGTCAATCGGACGGCGTGGCCGGTGAATTCTGGAATGAAGGGACGCTCGGGAGCATCGAAAACCGCGCGGCGTCTTCCTGCGGTCACATTTACGGGAAAAACGTGATTACCGCCGAATCGTTTACCGCGGGCGGCGGCGTTTATGAACGTTATCCGAGGCTCTTGAAAAAACGTTGCGACTGGTCCTACACCGAAGGGATCAACGAGTCATTGCTCCACCTGTACATTCACCAGCCTTATGAAGACAAGTCCCCCGGCATCAACGCCTGGTTCGCGACGGAGTTCAACAGGAAAAACACGTGGTTCATGTACATGAAACCCTTCGTGAGTTATATCCGCCGCAGCACGTATATGCTTCAACAGGGACTCAATGTCGCTGATGTCGCCTATTTTATCGGGGAAGATGCCCCGAAAATGACCGGCGTTTGCGATCCTCCGCTTCCCGAGGGTTATTCCTTCGATTACATCAACGGTGAAATCATCCGCGACAAACTCAACGTCGCGGAAAACAAGCTGACTTTACCGCATGGAACCTCGTATCGATTACTGGTTTTGCCGCAACTGCAAACCATGCGGCCGGAAATTCTCCGCAAAATCAAAACCCTGGTCGAACAAGGAGCCACCGTGCTTGGGCCGGCTCCCAACCGTTCTCCAAGTATGCAAAATTATCCCCAGTGTGACGAGGAGGTCAAAAAACTCGCCGCCGAGCTTTGGGGACCGGTCGATGGTAAATCCGTTCGTGTCCGCAAGGTGGGAAAAGGGAACATTTGCTCCGGTCTCAGCGTACAAGAGGCCCTTGATCTGATCAAAGTGGCTCCCGATTGCATGATAGACAACCCGAACACCCTGTACGTTCACCGCACGTTGAGCGATGGAACGGAAGTCTATTTTCTTTCCAACCAGATTGATGAACCCATCGTGTTTTCCGCGCAATTCCGCGTTGAGAACAGGATGCCGGAACTTTGGAATGCCATCGACGGAACGACGCGGACTCTTCCCGCGTTTGAGCAAAAGAACGGGTTGACAAGCGTGCCGATGCAACTGGATGCCTGGGAAAGCGCTTTTCTCGTATTCCGGAAAAACGGAAAATCAAAAGTGTATCCCTCCCAACAGGCCGCATTATCGGCGAATTTCCCGAAACCGAAACTCCTGTCGACCTTGAGCGGGCCCTGGAATGTCCGGTTTGACCGAAAAAAACGCGGACCGGAAGCTGTCCAGGTGTTCAACAAACTGGAAAATTGGGCGGATTCGCAAAACGAGGCCGTCAAATATTATTCCGGGGACGCGACCTATCAAACAACGTTCACTTTGAGCGATCTTCCGAAAGGAAAGGTTTTGATTGATCTCGGATCCGTGTTCGTCGCGGCGACGGTGAAGGTCAACGGCAAGGAAGCGGGAATGCTTTGGACCAACCCCTGGCGAATGGATATCACGCCTTTCGTCCAAAAGGGCGAAAACACATTGGAAGTGGAAGTCGTCAACACATGGATCAACCGACTGGCGGGAGATGCGCGTCTGCCTGAAGCGGAACGGAAAACCTGGATGACGGTCAATCCCATCACACCGGAAACCCCGCTCCAAACTTCGGGACTGCTCGGACCGGTTACGATACTCAACGCGGAATAACCGGAATATGTGACCAAGACCAAGCCTCTCAGGCAACGATGAATTTATCTTGTGGTTTTCGTACGGCGTGACTAAAATTCGCCTTCGGAAACAGGAGGCTTCATTTTTTTGGCCGCACAATTCATGGAGCAGCACGTGGAAGAAAACGATGGCGGAAATCCCCAAAATCTATTTATTACTGGAAACGTCGCGAGGCTTCGGTCGGGGACTCTTGAGAGGGGTCATTCGCTGGACGCGGCTTCACGGTTCCTATTTGCTGGTCGGCTCGGCAGGGCATTTCGAGGAGGAGCTCCCGAAAATCCCCTTGGGCGAAAAAGCCGGAATCATCGCCACGATTTCCTCGGTGAAACAATGCGAACTGCTCAGGACATTGAACCTTCCCCTGATCGCGGTCGAACCGGCGTTTGAGCAGTTCATGCAGATTTACCGCCACATGGAAGCCAGTACGATCACGGTCAATGAAATTGCCGTTTCCACGGAGATCGCGAATTATTTTCTCAACAAAGGCTATATCAATTTCGCTTATTGCGGCATCCCGAACAATTTGTCCTGGAGCGAAGCCCGCCGAGTCGCCTTTGTCGAACACATTCACCGCAACGGATATGAATGCGCGGTTTACCCATGTCCCTACAAACCTCACAATCCATTTCGCTGGAGACGTGATTCGGAATATCTGGCCAAATGGCTCCATGCTCTCCCGCACCCAACGGCCTTGATGGCGTGCAACGACGATCGCGGTCGTCATATCCTGGAAGTCTGTCAACAGGAAGGAATTTCCGTTCCCCGGCATGTTTCCGTCATCGGCGTCGACGACGACGATTTGATCTGCGACCTGACGCTTCCCCCTTTATCCAGCGTGGCCCTTGACGTCCAGACGGGCGGGTTTCAGATCATGGAACAAATGAACGGGTTATTGACGTCTTCCACAACCCGGCACAAAAAAATCTATATTGATCCGCTTTACGTTTTCGAACGACAGTCGAGTGATTTTTATGCCTTCGACGATCCTTTGATTGCCGAAGCCATGCGATTTATCAAAGACAATTACCTTTTTCCGATTTGTGTTTCCGATGTGGTCCGTGCGACCAAAGTGTCTCGAAGGACGCTCGAACGAAAATTTCTTGAAATGGTCGGAATCACGATCTATGACGAAATCTCAAATCGCCGCTTTGAAAGAGCCCAACAATTGTTACTCGGCACGAAACAGCAATTGTTGCAAGTTGCTATTTCATCAGGATTTACCAACTTTCAACAGATGCTGAGGATTTTTCGCGAAAAAAGACAATGTACGCCGTCCGATTTTCGCCACGGACATCAATCCTTGCAGGGCGACAAAGAAGACGATGCTCAATGACGTCTGCTTTGCCCTCTTTCCTGCGCCGGCGATCGCGGTTTCTCATCGGTCAGGTTGACGCAAAATGACAATCATTTTACGCAAAATGTTATTGACTTGTCCTCAACAGTATGAGAAAATAACCCGCTTTGTGAGGAGAAATGATTGTTTCGTTGCCTTCACTTTCTCCTCACGCGGAAAAATTTTTTGCGACATAATTATCACTAAATATATGATATTTTGTCTTTCAAAGGCAACCTGAAAGGATAACACCATGAAATTCGGCATCAATTTGCTGCTTTGGCTCGACACGCTGACCGACGACAAGTTTTACCTCTTGGATTTGGCGAAAACGATCGGCTACGACGTGGTTGAATTGCCCATGTTCGACAAGGACGTCGCAAACGCGGCCAAATGGGGCAAAAAGCTGGACGAACTGGGCCTGCTTCGCAGCGGGACCTGCGCCTACGGACCGGACGACAACATGATCAGCGCCGATCCGAAAATCCGTCGGCAGGGCATCGACACCAACAAGGCGATTCTCGACTGTTGCGCCGCGGCGGGCTGCACCGTCATGGCCGGAAATTCCGCCTCGGCGTTGGGCGTCTTTTCCGGTTCGGCCCCGACGGAAGACGAATTCAAGTGGGCCGTCGAAGGCATGCAGGAAGTGGCCGAACATGCCCAAAAAGTGAACGTCCGTATCGGCATGGAAGCGCTCAATCGCTTCGAAGCCTATTTTATCAACTGTTCGGAAGACGGCGCGAAGTTCGTCAAGGCCGTCAACCATCCGTATTTCGGGATGATGTACGACACGTTCCACTCGCACATCGAAGAGAAAAACGTCCCGAACGCCATCCGGACGATCAAGGATTTTCTCTTTCACGTTCACATTTCCGAAAACGACCGCAGCACGCCCGGCTCAGGCAACGTCCGCTGGGACGAAAATTTCGACACGCTGCACGAAATCGGCTACGACGGCTTTCTCGTCATCGAAGCGTTCAGCTCTTCGTTGTCCAAACTGGCCGCGGCGACGAAAATCTGGCGACGCATGTACGTCGATGAAAAACAACTCGCCACCGACGGCCTTGCATTCATGAAGGCCGAAGTGGCCAAACGTTGGAAATAAAAGGTTGTTCCGCTGGCCGAAAAATTGGCTTGCCAGATAACATTTATGTTTTGTGTGATTCATCGCCCATGAATTTTTTCAAGTGCCTTACTGTTGATTATTTTATATGAATGAAAGGTTTGTAAAATGAACGAAAACAAGAATTTCATCAACCGCAGGAGGATGCGTCAGGGGTTTACCCTTGTCGAACTCCTTGTCGTCATCGCGATCATCGGCATTTTGATTGCTCTTTTGTTGCCGGCCGTCCAAGCCGCACGTGAGGCTGCCCGGCGCATGCAGTGTACGAACAATTTGAAACAGCTTGCGTTGGCGTGTCACAATCACATTGATTCGAAAAAAGTTTTTCCGAATTCGGCTCATTCACTGAGTTTATGCGTGGACATATGGAAAGGTCGCGGACGCACCGATTTTTGGGCCAGCGATGGCCGTAATCGTCTCAGTTATCTTTGTGACCTGCTTTCTTATATCGAACAGCAAGCGGTCCATGAGTTAATTGTAACCCAGGCCCAATCAACCGGGAACGCAGCCAGTTGGGGGGGACGGGGCAGCTTTCCGGGCGATCCCAATTATACGAAAATCACGGCTTTTCTGTGTCCTTCGGACGGCGAGTCTTTTGGAACAGATGATCTGAAGGGGACCAATTATCGCGCGAATCGCGGCGATTTGCCGTGCGGGTTTGAATGGGGCCCCGCACACGGTCTGGCGTCTGGTATGGCTAATCGCGGCCCATTCGGCGTCGGATCGCAAGCAACATTTGGTTTTGAGGGTATTCCGGACGGAAGTTCCAACACAGTTCTGCTGGGTGAGGCGGCCATCGGTCCATCTTCTGATGCTGCGGTCAATCGGATCAAAGGCGGAGTCGCGGTTTATGAGATGCCAAGGCCGAGTGCTTGCTTGGCAAAGCGAGGCCCGAATGGAACGCTTCTTACGCCCCTTGGTCTGCCAACCCCTGGATACCCTTCTCAACAACCAGGACGACGTTGGATGGATGCCGAAAATCTCTTCACGGCGTTTTTCACCATCTTACCACCGAATTCACCTTCTTGTTGCAGTAGCGAAGCCCCTGGAGGAAGTGAATGGGATACGATGATTGCAGCAAGCAGTTATCACACAGGCGGCGTGAATATCGCAAGAGCGGATGGTTCCGTGTCTTTTGTATCGGAAACTGTTTCCACAAATAGCACAAACCTAAGCAAAACAGCCAACGAAGCTCCGATTAACCATAGTGGACACTGGGCGACATACTCAGGCCCGGCGTTTTATGGGCTTTGGTCGGAAATGGGTACCCGCAAAGGCGGTGAATCCGCAATGATTCCGTAAAACCATATTTGCGGCGGGGGGGCCTCGCCGCAGTCCCGGTGTAGAGTTTACCCCGCTTTAGTGCGTGGAAACCCCGCTACTAACAAATCACGATCCTCTATTCCAGCATCCAGGAGTTTTTATGCTTCGTTCAATGACATGTTTCTTTTCCATTTTGTTCATTGTCGCGACCATCGGTTGCGGTTCCCGTGGTCTAAGAGTTGAGTACGTCGAAGGAATTGTCACCTTGGACGGTGAACCGGTTCCGGAAGCAACGGTAACTTTTCTTCCGACAAAGGAAACACCGCCGATGGAGATGGCGACAGGTATGACCGATGCGAATGGTGCCTACAAACTCTCTTCCGTGACCGGCCAGGCGACTGCCGGCGCGGTTGCCGGAGAATACAAGGTATTGGTTACAAAAGTTACAACCGATGGAAATGAAGTGGAATATGGAGCCATTCGTTCCGTGAATGCTGTCAAGTACACTCACCATGTACCGGCCGTCTACCGGGATTCTCAAAAAACGCCGCTTACGGTCACCGTGATTAAGGGGAAAAATAATATTCCGCTGAAATTGACAAAAAATCCCTGATGATTTTGTCAATGAATATTGGCAGCCACCCACTTAGAATCAAATGGAAATGTATAGTCCGCTCATAGGATAGCACGAATTGAAATTACTCATAATAGAAAGGTAATTCATGACACTAAATAACAATTCCCGTCGAGTTTTTTTGAAAACTTCGGCCACATTGGCCGCGGTCGGGGTGGCCGCGCCGACCTTGATTCCGCGTTCGGTCATGGCCCAAAACGGAACGGCCGGGGCAAATGACCGCATCATTGTCGGGTTCGTCGGAACCGGCGGCCGCGCGCAGCAACTCATGACACACATCCCGCAGGAACGCGCCCGTATCGTGGCCGTGTCCGATCTCTGGCGCGGCAAAATGGAAGGCGCCGTCAAGGCGAAAAAAGATGAAGGCGCCATTTCCAACGTCGACCAGTGGAAGCTTTACAACAGCGACGCGGAAATGTATGACAAAGAAAAACTCGACTGCGCGTTCGTCATCACACAGGATTTCTGCAGGACGATTTGCGGCATTCGCGCCATTTTGGCGGGGCTGGACGTCTACGCCGAAAAAGCCCTGACGACTTACATTTCCGAAGGCCGCGATTTGGTGAATTGTGTTCGCAAGCACAACAAAATTTTCCAGGTCGGCAGCCAGCAGCGGTCCATGGGGTTGAATAAATACGGTTGTGCCATGGTTCGGGAAGGGAAACTCGGTAAAGTCCGGGTGGTCCAGGGCATCAACTATCCTTCAGGAAGACACATTCCCGCCGATCTCGGCAAGGAAGATTGCCCGCCGGATTTGAATTGGGACGCCTGGCAGGGACCGACCGGTCCGCGCGATTATCACGGCCATCTGCTCGGCTGGATGCAGTGGAAGGAATATGCCAACGGTGAAATCACCAACTGGGGCGCCCACGGCGTCGACCAGATCCAATGGGCTCTCGGAGCCGATGGGACGGGGCCGGTCGAATTATGGCCGATTGACGGGGAAGGCAAAAAAATCGCATTCAAATACGCCGACAACGTGTCCAACGGCGCGACCGTGCGTATGGAACTTGAAAACGGACCTTACGGCGGCGCCATTTTCCGCTGTGAAAAAGGCAATTTGGAAATCAACCGCAACAACCTCAAGGCCAACCCCGAGTCCATCCTCAAAGACGCTCCGCCCGAAGACCCGCCGGAAGGTCCGACCTGGATCGCGCGGCCGCACATCGAAAATTTCTTCGATTGCATGAAATCCAGAAAAACCCCCCATGCCGACGTGGAAATTGGGCACCGCAGCATTTCCGTCTGCCACCTGATCGGCATCACGCAAGACCTCAACCGTCGCCTGAAATGGGACCCGGAAAAGGAACAGTTCATCGACGACGCCGAAGCCAATAAAATGGTTTCCCGTCCGCGTCGAAAAGGTTACGAATTGAAATTCTAACCCGCGATTGACTCGCAAATCGCCGTATCGTGTTGAACCTTCACGTTACGGCGATTTTTCACAACGGCATCACCGCTGGATGACAACATTGCTTGAAGGCAATACACTATTGGCAAAATGAGTGACAACGATAATCATTCATTGGTAAACCAAGGCAGCCGTTACGGAAGAGACATCTTTATCGGAGGTCAGGTGAAACCAAGAGGCGTTGAATCCTTGCGGGAACGTGTGTGTGAAACTCTGGTTCGGCTTGACATCGAAGGTTTGGTATTGCACCCAGTTTCCCTGCCCGGTCAGGTCGATTTCCGCGATAAATCGCACGGTTTCCGCGGCGTCATGACGAATCATGAGCTCTTTCCGGGAATACCCGTTCATCAAATACGGATCGGACGATCGCCCTGTTCGTCATGGGGCTGTTCCTCGTCAATCGCGGCTACCTCGGGCCCGAACCGCAATCGCCGGTTTCGCCTGCGTATTATTCGCTTCTTTCCGCCATCGGTTTTTTCCTCGTCTGGGGGGCCTATCCGGCAACGGCCGGCTGGAAAGACTGGAAAACCTATCTCGTCGCCATCCTGCGAATCGCCGGGGTCTGCCTCCTCGGTTTCCTGATCTGGCAGTACAAAACGACCGACGGGAAACCGTTCACCACGATTTTCATGCAAATTGGCGGACGAAAGAAATATGGCGGTCCGCTATTTCCCGCCGTACCGATATTCCAGTAAATGTTCGACTTTTTCGCGAAACTCCGAAAGCTGACGTTCCTGTTCCTCACTGTAATAACCTTGATAGAGCGCGTACAGGTCCATCCAGACGATGAGACGGTACAGTTCCTCACTGTCAAGAGCCAAATTTTCGTGAGCTGGGATATGTTGTCCGTCCCGATTCATGAGAATGGAAAGCAATCGACTTTGTGACGCCGCCGCGGTTCCAGGAATTGAAATGTCACGCTCATAAGCCACGTCTTTGAGTGCCCCTCCCCCCTGGTTCACAAACGTCATGGCGGCAAAACGGATGGCGTTCATTTGAGTGGTTTCCGGAACTTCGCGATGGTGACGCAACGCCTTTTCGCCGAGATATCCTAATTCCGCATAAAGCGGTCCGCCGAGTTTCACCGGCCCGTCGCCGAACGATAAAAGCGAGTGATACGACCGGTGAGGTGTCAGATCGAGTTTCGCGGCATGATGTTCCCGACTTTCCGGGGAATGACACGAAACGCAGTGTTTGTCGAGCACCGGCTGCACAAGTTCCGTGTATTGGAAGGGCCACGTCCCCGGCGGGTCCGGCAGAATTTTCGACGGCGGACGTTTCAAGGCCAACGGGAATGTCGTATGGGATGCCGGCGATTGTTCCCGGCTTTCGTGGCACCCGACGCATGTCGCCGTTTCGCCCGGCAGCAAATCCACGAGCGTACGCATCGTCTGCACCGTCACGCCGTTTTCATCAAGTGCCTGAAAAAAATAAGGAACGCCCGAAGGAACGCGAAAATACGCCGAGCCGTCCTCTTCGACGGGAACGGTTCCGAGCACGAATTTTCCCGGCTCCTCGGTGGTGATGCCCAAACCGGGAACATTCATCTGCGGTTGGACCTTGGGAACGGTCGCGACGATGCGCAATCGTTTGGCCGACTGTTTGTCTTTCGTGAAACCGTATTCGGAAAGTCCTTCATAAATGTTTTGAATCACGAATTCCCCTTCCTGCGGACCGTTCCAATCGACGTCGCTCGCAAAATCCGGCGGCACGGCCCGGCTTTTCAACGGAATCGCGTTGACGCATGAAATTTTTTCATCTCGGTAAAGAAGTTCGAGATTGCCGAACCGGTCGTAATAATAAATCCCCATGCTGTTGGAAGGATTCCGTTCCTCGTCGGGGACATAACCATGCGGCGGGAGCATCCGGTCACTCCAACTGACGAGATAAAAATCTTCCGAAAGCGGGCAGGGATGGGCGTAGTAATGCGAAGGGGAACCCTCGGTTTCAGGAAACGCGACTTCCGGGGTGATGCGTACAATCGGTTTCTCTCCCTCGGTTCCGAGATTCCTGTCGAGCAATGCCAGTGAACCGCCGAAGGTCGAATGATGGGCCCCTCCGACGAAAACAAGTTTCGATGATCCGGGAATCGCGCGCGGTTCGAGGATGATGTCGGGAAATATCGTGTAATTGCCGTAAATCAACGTCGGTTTGGTGCCGTCTGGATTTTTTCCCCACACGCTGACAAAATGGCCGGCATAACGGTCGATATAGTCCCAGCGAGTATAGGTGATCCGCCCGTCGTTCATGATGCTCGGTGTCCATTCGAAATTTTCAAACGCGGAAATCTGCCGCATGTTTTTTCCATCGGCGTTGACGGTGTGGAGGGTATAAACCACGACGGGCCGAAAATTGTCGCCGCCACAACGCACATAACTGTTCGGATAGTCGATGTCATTCATGGTTTGCGTATCGAGTTTTCCCGTTTGTATGGCCGAACCTTTGCGGGTGGAAAGAAACACGATGTCACCGTTCGGCAAATATCGTCCGTCGAAATCGTCATATTTTCCGAATGTCAATTGACGGGTTTTCCCAGTCGCGATTTCCATTTCGAACAGGTGAAAAAAGTGCTCCTCGGCGATGTTGTCTTTATTGACCTTGTCGGGAAGCTCAGCGATTGCCGGGTCGTACACGGCGTAGGCAAACAGCACCTTTGTTCCATCGTACGACAGTTCCGGACGGAAAAAAGTCCCGTTTTTCCATCCTTCCGTCAGGGTGACGAGTTCCGGAGAGCCGGATTTGATGTTTTTCAAGAGGCAGATCGCCCCGTCGCCCCGGTGCCAGAAACTGAGACACTGGTCCGACATGTGCGGGAACATCGACGGTGACGTTTTCGCAAAGAGAATCGCGTCAAAATCAAGGAGCGGATTGCGCAAAGCGAGTTCACGAATGGCGCCGCGCAGCTCGAAATACGATTGTTCCGAATCAGGTGCCTTTTCAAGACGATCAAACGCGACGACGGATTCGGACACGCCAATTCCCTGCTTTTTCAGGTGGTCGGCAAGCTGACGACCGCTGGCGAGGACGGCCGCGAATGTCTCACGGGTGATTTCGGCGGATGCGACATGGCGGACCGAGTATTCACACGCACTGCTTTGCGTCGCTTTTTTCCCAAGGGCGATATTGGTGTCGCCGTTTGCGGGGTAAACTTGCACTTCGTCGAGATGCAGACAGTTTTCGCCGGAGATCGTCAAACGCAAATAACGCCCCCTGACCGGCTTTTCCGAAAAATCGACAATGCGCGGGGCGGAGTCGACGGCACCGTAAAACACTTGGCCGTCATTATTCCAAATGGTTTGCCAGCGCTCTCCGTCGTCGGAAATCGAGGCAAACAAATCGCGGCATCGTTCCGGTCCGACATCACAACGATTATAGATGACGATTCGACCGATGGAAACGGTTTCTCCGAGATCGACCTGCCAATAGGGATTCTGTTCGACGGCGGTGTGAAATCCCCATTTCCCGTTGATGACGCCGTCGACGGCTCCTGCCGCATCTTCCTCGCAAGTCACCTTGCCCGGTTCAATCGAATAACGCAGAGAGGCCTGCCGGAGCCAATCACGTTCAAGCTGAGAAGCGTGTTCATCAGGAGGAGCCGCCGATCCCGACTGAACTCCAAAAAAGAGTAGTATGGCGGCGATAAAAAATGAACCGAACTTCCATCGCCGCTTGCCGCGCCAATGTGTGGAAGTGGCACAAAAAACGTTGTTTGTTGCCATTGGCGAAGCAAGCGATCCATCGGATGCGTTCCATTTTATTTGCCAGCACAATAAACGTTCCATTTTACCACCCGTTTTTATGTGAAAATAATTCCGAACGAGAGAGCCATTATATCATATTCGATTCCCGGTTGTCAAATTTTGACTTGTTTTAAGGAAACGTCCGCATGATTCGAAGCGAGAATATCAGTTTCGCGTTTTTGGCTGCTCCGTCCCTGAATTGGTGCTGGTTGAACCATGCCGTCATTGCTGCGACGTGATTTCAAATCATCGTTGCGTTCCCGGCTGGTGTTCTTGGTTGCGTCTTTCCGGCGAAAGTCCAAGCTCTGCTGTTTCAAATGCGCAAAAAAACTGGTATAATGCGTCATACATGAACCGATATCGGTTTAATAATGAGCAATTATCAATTTTTCGATGACGGGCGGGACACATCGCTATGAACAAGCAGCATATCGGGGCACTGGACAGGAACCTTTTCAAGCGTGTGATGGTTTTGATTCTCGGCGGCGGACGCGGGACGCGGCTTTATCCGCTGACGCAACACCGGTCGAAACCGGCCGTACCGATCGGGGGGAAATACCGCCTGATCGACATTCCGCTTTCGAACTGCATCAACAGCGGACTGGAGCGGATTTACGTGCTCACACAATTCAACTCGGTCAGCCTGCACCAACACATCCATTCCTACACGTTTGACAGTTTCAACCGCGGTTTCGTCGAAATTCTCGCCGCGCAACAGCGGAACGACGGCGAAACCTGGTACCAGGGCACGGCCGACGCGGTGCGGCAGAATCTCAATTATCTGGGCAGCCGCGACACCGATTACGTGCTGATCCTTTCCGGGGACCAGTTGTACCGGATGGATTTCGAGGAAATGCTGAAAACGCACCTCGAAGCGAACGCCGACGTGACGATCGCCTCGGTGCCGGTGGCCAAGGAAGCGGCCGGCTCGCTGGGGATCATGCGGCTCGACGAAAACGGCTCCGGTCGCGTCGTCGGTTTTCTGGAAAAACCGCAAACCGAGCGCGAACTGCAACACGTTCGGACCGATCCCGCCTGGATCGACACGATGGGCATCCCGTCGCGCGGCCGCGATTACATGGCCAGCATGGGCATTTACCTCTTCAACCGCCAGGTTCTCGTCGACGCGCTGACCCGGACGGATTACAAGGACTTCGGCAAAGAGGTCTTCCCGGCGGTGTTCCGCTCGAAACGCGTGCACGTGCACCTGTTCGACGGTTACTGGGAAGACATCGGGACGATCCGGGCCTTTTTCGAGGCGAATCTCAACATGGCCGCGGAACACCCGGAATTTTCGCTCAACCGCCCCGACTGGCCCATTTACACCGAGAGCCGCTTTTTGCCGCCGACCCGCATGTGTAATGCGACGGTCCGCAACAGCATCGTGTCCGACGGCTGCCTCATCGAAGACGGGGCCGTGCTCGAAAACTGCGTCATCGGCGTACGCTGCCGCATCGGGAAAAACGTGCGTCTGAAAAACGTCATCGTCATGGGCAACGATTATTACGCCACGTCGGAGGAAAACAACGACCCCGGCACACCCGCTTTGGGCATCGGCGACGGTTCGGTCATTGAAGAGACGATCATCGACAAGAATTGCAAAATCGGCCGAAACGTGGTCATCCGCAACGAAAACAACGTGCAGTTGACGCCCGAAAAACCGTTCGGCATGATCCGCGACGGCGTCGTCTGCATCAGCAAGGAGACGATGCTGCCCGACCATTGGTCGCTCGAAAAGGCCATTGCCTGAAAAAGACGAATATTTGTTTCATGTGCTGACAATAGCCGGAATGAAGGCGGAACGCCGCAATGACGGGATATTCACAAAGACTTGCTCTATGGATACCGTCATTGCGCTGCGCTTCATTCCGGCTATTGTTTTATTTTCCGGCGGAATCTCACAGCAACTGCCGGGCTTTGACTTCGAGGTATTTGTTGATCAGCGGGGCGGTCAATTCTTCCGGGAACACGTCGAGCGTCAAGGTTCCCTGGTGTTTGAGGTCGGTGATGACCTTGTGCCGCCAATTCAAAATGTCAGCCGCGGCACCGGCCCGCCAGTAGTCGCCCGTCTTGGCGAACAAAGCGGTCGGTTCGGCCGCTTCGCCCCGCTGTTCGAGTACCTGCCCGGCGGAGAGTCGGGTGGTCGGCTGGTAGGCTTCGGTCAGCGTTTCGAAAAATTCGGTCAGCGGGTCGAAAATCTGGTGGTCACGCAGGAAAACGCCGAGCGGAAGGTGCCGCCCGGTGATGTTCGTCAGGTGACTTTGGATCGTTTTCGCGTTGACCTGGTCCGCGACGTTGGTGATGAGCACGACCAGCGAACGTTTGCGGCAGCGCGAGGAAAGATAGGAAAAGGCTTCGTTGTAACGCGACTCGACCGGCTCGGGGAACAGGTTGAAAAAGCCGTGCAACAGCCGGCTCATCTGCCGCTGTCCCGTTCCCGGGGGAATGTAATTGATGATGCGGTTGGAGAAGCAGAGCATTCCGACCGCATCGAAACGCCGGATGGCCACATAGCTGAGCATCAGGGCCGCGTTGAGCGAATGGTCGAGCAGCGTGAGACCGTTTTTCGATCGGTTGGTCATCATCCGCCCGCAATCGACGAGGAACATGATGCGCTGGCTGCGCGACATTTGAAAATCCCGGACCGTCAGTTTCTGCCGCCGGGCCGTCGCCGACCAGTCGATGAATTTGTACTGGTCGTCAAGCTGGTAATCGCGAAGCCGTTCGAAATCGTTGTCATGCCCGACACGCCGGGCGACCCGGACGCCAAGTTGGTGCAGGCGGTCGGTCCGGGCGAGCAGGTCGTATTCGGTCATCTGTTGCAGGTTCGGGTAAACGCAGATTTCGCTCTCGCAGGGAAGCGTGATGTAGCGATGCCAAAATCCGAGACCGCTGCGCACACGCAGCGCGATTTCCTCAAGGCGGAACAGGCCGCGTTCTTTCGGTTCGATCTCGTATTCGAGCGTTTCGGCGGAGCGTTTCGGCAAAACACGTTCGGCAAAAACCTCCGTATCGGGCCGCAGGGACGGGGCCGCGTCATCCCGAACCGCGAGGCGAAATTTCCGGCGTGCATGATTTTCGACCCGCAAGCGAATCAGGTGCGGCCGGGCCAGCGAAGCGATGCGGCCGACCTCGCGGCTTACGGTAAACGGCTGCCCCAAAACGGGGAGCGTCGCGAAAAAATCGAACAGCACGACCAGGACGACGGCCACGTCGGCGGCCAACACGGCATGCTGGGAAAAGTCGTGGTCAACGTAGCGGAGCATCGGAAGAACGGTTTCGTCAACGTAAAGGATCGTCGACAGAAGCGTCAGCCCGAAAATCGTGAAAAATTGCATCTTGGTCGGGTAAATCCGCCGCAACATCGCCGGCAGGAGAAAAAACAGGATCGCCGCCGGAAAAATGAGCATCACGCGACGGTCGAACGCGGTCCCGGCGACGTCCGACACCTGTGCCAACAGCAACAAATCAGAGAAAAGATTGGTGCCCATCTTGCGGTGCTTTCCAAGGGGGAAAAGTTTGGCGATAACGATTGTTTTCACCACGAAGGTCACGAAGAAACGCGAAGGAATTCAAATAATGCGATGTACTCAAACTCATTGCAACAAGAATGTGGATTGTTTTTGGTCTCCTTCTTCCTGACTTCGCGGCCTTCGTGCCCTTCGTGGTAAAAAAGACGGATATATCTGGTGCGGTTACGGCTTTTTTTCCCGGATGATTTCAGCCAGCGCGTGCAGCGATTGCGGGATGACCTTGGTGTCGCCGATGGCGGCCATGAAATTCGTGTCGCCGTTCCAGCGGGGGACAATGTGCCAGTGCAAGTGCCCGGGCAGTCCGGCCCCGGCGGCGCGACCGAGGTTCAGCCCGATGTTGAAGCCTTCCGGGTGCAAAATTTCTTCGAGCAGTTCGACCCAGTGGTGAAGCTGTTCGGTGAGTTCGGCCCGCAATTCCGGCGTCATCGCGCCGAGCGAGGCGAGGTGACGTTTCGGCGCGACGAGCAGGTGACCGTTGTTGTAGGGAAAACGGTTGAGGATCGCGATCGTGTTCTCCGATTGTCCCACGACGAAGCGATCCGGCCCGTCCGGGTCGACCGCCGCCTGGCAGATGAAGCAGTTAGGGTCGCCGTCGTCCAAAACCTGGAGTTTCGGTCGTTCTGCCGCGTCCGCATCGGGCTCCGCCGTGACATAACTCAACCGCCACGGTGCCCAAACGGTGTCAAGTTTTCCCATGTTCGCATCGCTTCGGAAAAAATTTGATGATAAACTGCATCAACTTCAACCTTCCAAATCGGCGATTTGGGCGCGGGCGGCCTGCAAGCGGCGGCGGATGACCGTGGCGATGTGGCTTATCAGTTTGTAACCGAAAAGCAGGTCTTTTTCGCACAAGGCCCGCAATTTCTCCCCGTCGATCGAAAGCACTTCGGCCCGGGCGCGGCAAATGCCGATTGAGTTGGTCCGGTGCGGCGGCACGACGGCCGACCAGACCATGTAATCGCCCACGACCTGTGTATCGACGGTCTTGCGGCGGCCGTTGGCCAGCAGGTATTGAATGTCAATTTGCCCGGAATGGACGACATAAAGAAACTCGGAAAGGTCATGTTCCCGATACAGAATTTCGCCGGCGTCATAGCTTTTCACTTCGGAAAACGATGCGATTTCCCTCAACGTTTCGTCTTTGACGCCTTCGCTGCCGAAATATTTGCGGACAAGGTCAATCGCCTGAACTGCTTGAGCGGTTGCCATAAAGTTGCTCTCCCAAGGGTTTATGGTTGGTTTTCCCCGAATTTTGGCCGAAACGGGATTTTTGCACAAATAACTAAGTTCAACGGTTATTCTACTGAATATAACAATTGTGTCGGCAGTTTCAAGAGAAAGGTTTCTGAAAAACCCGCCCGATTCCGGAAAACATCACGTCTTTGCGGCAGAAACGGCTGGCGGATTTGTGTACACGTTATTTTCACCGGGGTCAGGCCGACATCGCCGGTTTTACCACTTGGCCACCTTTCCCGCGGCAATTATAATTGGCAGTACGTTCTGAAAACTCATTCGAACTTGAAAAAAGTTATCTCAAAACCAGAGCCCGAAGCGTAAGCGAGGGACAATCGGACACTGGCTTACGCCACGTGCTCTGATAGCACGAACGGAAAATAAAATGTATTGTGTCAGCCTTGCCTGCGGAAGTCACACCCGGATGATCCAGGAATACCAGGAATTGGTGACCGATGGCGTGTCGCTTGTCGAATTGCGGCTTGATTTCCTGCGCCGCGAGCCCGATTTGCCACGGCTGCTCAAGGAAAAGAAAACGCAAATCATCGTCACCTGCCGCAAACCGGATGACGGGGGATTGTGGCGGGATTCGGAGGACAAGCGGCTCAAGGTGCTGCGCCAGGCGATTCTCGACGGCGTCGAATACGTCGACCTGGAAGCGGAAACGGCGAAAATCATTCCCCGGCACGGCAAAACGAAACGCATCATCAGTTACCACAACCTGAAGGAAACCCCGGACGACTTGCAGGCGATTTGGAATCGTTTGGCCCAGTGCGACCCGGACATCGTCAAAATCGCGGTCATGCCGAACAGCATCCGCGACGTGTTCCGCGTGTTCGACCTGCTCCGGCACAACGCCTCGAAAATCCCGACCATCGCCATCAGCATGGGCGAAACCGGCTTCATGACACGGATTCTGGCCCCGAAATTCGGTTCGCCGTTCACCTATTCGACCTTTTCCTCGAAACGGGTCATCGCGCCGGGACTGCCGACCTACAAATCGCTGCAAAACGTGTATCATTTCGATAAAATCGACGAAGACACCGAGGTTTTCGGCGTCGTCGGCGATCCGATCGGGCACAGCCTCAGCCCCGTGATTCACAACAAGTCGTTCGTCGAATCCGAAATGAACCGCATTTATTTGCCGTTTTTGGTCCACCCGGAAGACCTCGGCGATTTTATCGAGCTGGCCCCGTCCATCGGCGTGCGGGGCTTGAGCGTCACGATTCCGCACAAGGTCGCGGTTCTCGGCAAGCTGACCCGTTGCGACCCCGCGGTTGAGGAAATCGGCGCCTGCAACACGATCATTCTCGACAACTACGACCGTTTCGGCTACAACACCGACTACGCGGCGGCCATCTTGAGCATCGAAGTCGCCATGGGCGGCAAGGTCGACGGCGCCAGCCCGATCCAGGGCCGTTCGGCGCTCGTACTCGGCGCGGGGGGAGCCGGCAAGGCCCTCGCCTACGGCTTGCAGGTGCGCGGCGCCCGGGTCACGGTGACCGACAGCGATTCGAACCGCGCCATCGAACTGGCGCGACAGCTCGGCTGTTCCGAAGTCGATTGGGAGATGCGACACGGCTACAAATGTTCGATCCTGGCCAACTGCACGCCGGTCGGCATGCACCCGAACGTCGACGACACGCCGTTTGAAAAGTCGGCCATGAAAGAAGGCATGATCGTTTTCGACGCCGTTTACAACCCGGAAAACACGCTCCTGATCAAGAACGCCCGGGCGAAAGGCTGCGTCCCCGTCCCGGGTATCGAGATGTTCGTCGGCCAGGCCTGCCTGCAATTCCGCCTGTTCACCGGCAAGCCCGGTTCCGCGACGCTCATGCGCAAAGTGCTTCGCGACGCCATTTCCGCCGTCCATTATCATTAGAATTCAGACGGACTGTCCGGTCACATTCAAAGCTGCTGATTTTTTATCAATAGATTTTTCAGATGTAACAGATGGGGACAATATCATCTGTTACATCTGCGTTATCTGTTGATAAGAATAGCCTGTGATCGAAGCAAAAGCCTCAATCTTCCATGATGACGCGGAATCCGACGTTATGCACCTTCTGCCACGGCTGGTAGTTGAGGCGATAACCGGCACGGCTGCGTTGCGGGCGATCATGCCATGACCCGCCGCGTGCCACTTTCATGGCGTCGAGGTCGCCGTCATTCCGACCGTCCGCCGCGACGTAGGGATACGGTTTGTAATCGGAAAGCGTCCATTCGGCGACGCTGCCGTGCATGTCGTGCAGCCCCCACGGATTGGCCAGGTAGCCGCCGACGTTCTGCGCGATCATGTTGCCGTCGTCGACATCGCTGATGTGCGGGATGAACGCACGATAGGGCTGGTGCCCGACCGGTTGCGGGTTGATGCCGCTGACGACGAACTGGTGCACGCTTTCATCGGCCATGTTTTCGAACTTCGCAAAATCCGCGTCGAGCGCCCCGTACCACATCGGTTGATCAGTCCCGGCGCGGCAGGCCCATTCCCATTCCGCCTCGGTCGGCAGCCGGAAGGTTTTGCCCGTCTTTTCGCTGAGCCACTTGCAGAAATCGTTCGCCTCACGCCAGGTGACGCGAATGACCGGCTGGTTCGGTTTGTTGGCCGGATAACCGGGCGTCGTGTGGTCCTTCCACCACTGGTCGATGAAACGGCTGTCGTGCGTCGGGGCGTACAAGGCGTAAAGCGAGTTGGTCACCTCGGTCGTCATCATCCAGAACGGTTTTTCAATCGTGACGGGCCGCCGCGGCAGTTCGTCGAGATTGCCGCCGTCATCTCCCATGACGAAAACACCCGCGGGAATGCGAACCAATTCGAGTCCCAGATCGTCGGTGAGCGGCACGGTCTTCGTGACGGGCGAAGCGTTTTGTTTTTGCATTACGACCGCCTGTTCCGGCGTCATGGGCCAGTTTTGAACCGCCGGGGCACTATAGTCCGGCGCCACATAGGTTTTCGGCCTGACGTATTCGACGTTTTTATAATCGCCGTAACCGGTGTAGGCCCCGGTCTCGAAGTCGAGGTCACGATCGGCGTACATGATTTTCAATTCGTTGTGGCGGTTGGCCAGCTTTGCGATGTGCTCCCGCTGATCGTTTCGTTGGTCGGCCTTTTGACGCGCGTCCGCGATTTCGGTCCAGGTGCCGAAATACGGCACGTTCAAATCGGCCCAACAATACAGCAGTTCCATCGACGCGGGGTCGACTTCGACATTGTAATGACCTTTTTCAAGCATCTGGAAAAGTTCGCTTGTGTTCGCGTGATATTCCATCGGCTGGAACATGTAAATGTCGCTTTCCGGTCCGGGCCGGCGGACATACGCTTGCAGGGCGTGGTATGATTTCGAGAAAAGTTCCGGCCCCATGCCGGTGTCGGCGAAGTTCGGGCGGTCTTTTTCCGAACCGTCATGGCAACCGACGCAATAGCGGTTCAAAACCGGCTGGACTTCGCCCTCGAAGGAAAACGGTCGTTCCGGGCCGAAGTACGGCTTGAGCGGTTCGATCGGCGCGGTCGAGGCCATCGTCATTTTCGCGGGCGTCACGCTGTTCTGGATTTCGTGGCAGCCGACGCAGGAAACGTTTTCGCCCGGCATACCGACGAGCCACGAACGCATCAATTGCATTGAGCGTCCTTTGTTGTCCAGCGGTTGGACTGCGATCGGAACGTTGGCCGGGATGCTGAACATGGCCGAACCGTCTTCATAAACGGGCGCCTCGCCGAGAATGCGCCGGCCGTCCCAGCAGCTTTCCATGCCGAAGACGTCATGGCCGCCCACCCCGCGATAGCCGTAACTGTAGGCGAAGACACGCAGCTTTTTAACGGAACCACGAGGCACGTCCTTCAGGCCGGGACCTTCATAGACGTCGGTGATGAACACGGAGGCTTCATCGGTGTCCGAACGAACTCGCGAGGCGATGACCGGCGGCATCTCGCGTTGCAAAACCGGCGTCGGTTCGAACAGGCCGTAACCCGGCTCTTCGCGGATTTTGAGCATGTTGTCCCAGGTATCGACGAGATAGATGGCCCAAGGCGATTCGGGAGTCATCTGGCACGAGACGAGATAATAGTTTTCGTCCAGCGAGACGGGGAACAGGAACTTGGGCCAGGAATTATCGACGAGCTGGTCTTCGATGATCGGTTCGACCGGCTGCCCGAAGCCGGGGATGCGTTGCACGACGCCGTCCGCTTCGCGACGTCCCTTGGCGGGGTCGAAAATCACCATCTCGCCGGCCCGTGCGGTGCCGTGATGCCCCGAAACGATGCCGACGAATTTCGTGTCATGCCCGTTGACGGCCTTGGCGTAAAACAGGCTGTTCGGCCAGAACGAACCGCTGCCGTAATACTCGGCCTGGTTCGTGCCGTCAGGGTTCATGTGGAACATGATACGCGAGAAATAGTGGGCCAAATCGACGTATTCCCAACGCAGGTACATGACGCGGCCATTGTGCAGCATGGTCGGGCACCAGTCCTGGTCCTGCTCGAAGGTCAATTGCCGAATCGTTTTCCCGTCCGGTTCGAGTCGGTACACCGTCCCGACCATGTCCGAGCCGGCTACGCAGGGCACGCCCATCATGGAAGCGGTCGAAATGAACACGACGGATCCGTCGGGCACGTAAATCCCTTCGGTATTGTCGATGTCCGACGCAACCGACGGAGTGACCTGCTTCAGCGAACCGTTTGCCAGGTCCAGTTCGTGAATCTGCCACGTTTTGTCATCGGCCAGCGCGGTGACAAGCGCGCGTTTAGCGTCCCAATTGAGGCAGATATCGCCGACGAACGAGCCGTTAGGATTTTCGACGATTACGTCGAATTTGCCGTTCGGGTCGGACGGTTTGATCGTTCCGAGGGCGTTGCCGTAATTGCCTTTGCCGCGTTGGCAGTTCGAGACCCAGTTGGCCATCAAGCCGGCGTTTTGCGCCCGACGCACGAGCAATTGATCGAATTGAATCAGCGGGTTTTTCAACAACAGTTCGCGACGGAACGCATCGTATTCCCGAACGGCGGCCAGGGCTTTTTCCACGTCGGCTTCATTTTGCAGATTGACGCCGGTCAATGCGCTTTCGACGCGGTGGGACAGAGTTTTCCATCGCGCCGTTTCCGCATCGGCGTTCAAAACGCCGGGATATTTTTTCGCCATATCGGCAATGTATCGCGGGATCGCGTCGCGATGCCTGATCGCGAAAACGACGTCACTCCCCAGTTCGACCAGTCTTTCGTTGAAACGGGCGACGGCCCTCGCGGCGAGCCATTCGTTGCGTTCCGCGTCGGAAGCGAACATTTCCGGATCGTTCGGGTCGCCGATCAGTTGCAGTTCCGTGTAGGCCGACCAACTGTCGGCTTTGTTGCCCGATTTGGCCGGAGTGCCGGCGTCGACGCGATAGGTTTGCCAGATTTTGAACTCGACCCAGTCGAATTTTTGTCCTTCGAAAAGCGAGTCGCCCGACTTGTCGGCGAAGACCGTGCCGACGGCCCCGGCGTTGGCGCCGAGAATTTTATCGCCCGAAGTCAGGGTCGCTTCCGCGGGGAACGCGGGCATTTCGCCGGGTTTGGCCACGTTTTCCGCGAGACGGATTTCGAAATCCTGGTTGCCCCGCTGGTCGATATTGGCAGAAAAAACGGCAATTTCCCGAATCGTTCGCGGCTTGCCCAGATAATATATGAGCGTCGACGGCGAACTGGAAATCGTCACGCGACCGCTGCCGCCCAATTGCCCGGCACGGCCATCGGTCAGTTCCTCCGCCCCGGAAACATGTTCAACCCTGACCAGTTTGGCCCCGGGCAGCGTCAACAGGTTGACGTCATGGTTGCTCTTGATATCCCGGGCAAAATCGGCGAAACCGCCCCCGGAACCGTAATTTTTGGTATTGCGTTCAATTTGCGCGAAAACATTTTCGCATGCGAAAAAGCATCCGAACGCAAGAATAATGGAAAAAAACAAATTGCGAAACATGACGGTGACTTTCTTCACATGAGACGAGGATAAGGCCTTCGGCGGGAATCAAGCGTCTGTCGCTTGATCACTGCGCCCGGATGTAGGATTCGAGGCGGTGCGGAACGGGAATGACGCGTTCCTCCGGTTCAAGGCCGGTATCGTGTTTGCTGATCAGGTCGGTCGCGTTGATGATTTCGCGGATTTTTTTGCATACTTCAACGGTTTGTTCGAACTCCTCGAAGTTGAGCGCCTGGCGACCGTCACAGAGCGCTTTTTGCGGTTCGGGATGCACTTCAATGAGCAATCCGTCGGCACCGGCTGCGGTGGCCGCGGCGGCCATGGCGGGCACGAGCTTGTAATACCCCGTCGCGTGCGAAGGATCGACGATGATCGGCAGGTGCGTACGGCGTTTCAGCAGCGGAATGGAGCCGAGAGCCAGCGTAAATCGCGTGTCCTCTTCAAACGTCCGGATGCCGCGTTCGCACAAAATGACCTGGTCGTTTCCGCCGAGCAGGACATATTCGGTGGCCATGAGAAATTCGTCGATCGTCGAGCTGAAGCCGCGTTTCAGCAACACCGGCATGCGGAGTTTTCCGGCCGCTTCAAGCAGGCGGTAATTCTGCATGTTGCGCGTGCCGATCTGCACGATGTCGGCGTATTGCGCGACCAGCGGCAGTTCTTCGGGGGTCATGGCCTCGGTGACGACGGGCAGTCCCGTCACTTCGCGAGCCCTGGCGAGCAGTTTCAGGCCGTCTTCCCGCAACCCCTGGAACGCATAAGGCGAAGTGCGAGGTTTGTACGCGCCGCCGCGAAGCCCGAGGGCCCCCGACTTTTTAACCGACTGCGCCGTCTCAAGGATTCGCTCTTCCGTCTCGACCGTGCACGGGCCGCCGATGATCGCGAAATGCCCGTTGCCGACCACAAAGGGCCCGACTTCGACCGTCGTCCGCTCCTTTTTCGCATGGAGCGAAGTCAGGGTCCGCTGCCGGATATGCAGGGGAATGACCAGAATTTCCTCGACGCCGGACAATTCGAGCAAAGAAGCCCAAAACAGGGAGGCATCGTGCAGTTTCGGCGAATCGAATGATTCCTGGGTCACCAGAACTTCCTGCCCGAAAAAAATCGTTTGGTGGAATTCAAGCGACCGCTCCTCAAGCTGGGACCTCACATGGGAGATTTGTTCCCGGGTGGCTTCTTTTTTCATTCGAATCAGCACGTGATTTCCTCCAATTAAGATGACGCAACAAATTTGCCGGAGACAATCCGCAGGGGCACAAATCCATGCCGACATGCGGAAACAAGGCGTGGGGCTGGTCGTTTTTTGACGAAATTGTTCTTATTTTTCAATTTCCAGTATAACAACATTTGTCAAAAATGTCTAATCTGGAAATTTTCGAAGTACGGGCATTTCACAACTTTTTTCAAAAAAACTGTGACATTTTCCTATTGATTGCCAATAAAATCAGGAAAGAAAAAAATCGAAATTTCGCCGGAACACAGAAAAAATATCACCGGAATTGGCTTGATCATTTATTTTTTCCGGTGCTGAACGCCGTGGTGAGGTCGGCGATTGCGTCCGCCTGGGCAAGGGCGATGACCGTATCTCCTTGCCGGAGAACGCTTTTTGCGTTCGGTAAATAGACATACCCTTCTCGCAGTACGGCGGCCAGCAGGGTGTTGGCCGGCAGGGTGACATCGTTGAGATTGCCCCGGGTCACCGGCGAATCCTCAAAAACCTCCAGTTCCAGCACTTCGATTCCCCCGCCGAGCAATGAAGCGTTACGAAAAACAACCGGCCCTGTGTTTAGCAGTCCGGTGACCTGTTTCGCCATGACGCTGCGAGGGCTGACCACGTCGTTGATCCCCAGCCGGCTGATGACGTTGGCGTAATCGGAGCGTGTGACGACGGCCATCCGTTTTTTCGCACCGAGGGCTTCGGCCTCGACACAGGCCATGATATTGTCTTCGTCGTCGCCGGTGCAGGCGATGAAAATGTCCGCATCGCCGATGCCTTCTTTCTCCAAGTCCGTTCGGCGCAAGGCATTTGCGTGGACAATCGTCAGTTCCTTGTATTGTGCCGCCAGTTCCTCGCACCGCGCCCTGCTGGCGTCCATGATGGTGACGGAATAGCGGCGATTGGAAAGAACCCGCGCCAGGTGCTGCCCGGTTTCCCCGCCGCCGGCGATGATGACGTTCTGTTTTTTGAACGATTGGATATAGAACATTTTTTTCACTTCTTCGAGCCGGTCGGGCTCGCCCAGAAGCGAAATTCGGTCGCCGACTTCCACCGTGTCCCCGGCCAGCGGGATCGTCGTTTTGCCGTCCCGGCTGATGGAGCCGATACGCACTTCGGCGGGCAGTCGCAATTCGTAGAGTTTTTTGCCCGTCGCCTGCGACGGCCGCATGATGATGACGTCCTGCATTTCGAGTTGGCCGCGGGCAAAATACTCGATCGTCACGGAACTGGAATCGCGGACCCGACGCGCAAATTCCATCGCCGTCATGTGTTCGGTACTGAGAAGCCGGTCGATTCGAAAATGACTCTGGTAATCAAATGTACTCAAATCGCGAAAAATTTTGCCATAGACACGCGCAGCGACCCGTGTGGCGCCCATTTCCCGGGCCATGCTGGCGGCAACCATGTTGCATTCGTCATTTCCGGTCAAGGCCAGACAAAGATCGACGGACGTGACACCCGCCTGGAACAAAACGCTGGATTCGGATGCGGAACCGACAATGACGTTGACGTCCATTTCGGAGTCGATCTGGGCGGCGATATCGGGGTTTTTCTCGACAATTGTGACTTTATGTCGTTGCTGGCAAAGAATTTCCGCGACAGAAGAACCGATCACTCCCCCTCCGAGAACCAGAATTTTCATCGCGTTTCCTTTGTCACAAATTTCCTGGAATTGAATTTCCACTACGAAAAATCGTCTTCGCTTGTGGCAAAAAATTCAAAATCGGGGGTTATCTCGACGAATACTGTAATTTTCACTATAATACCTTAAATTTGATAGACTGTCAGGATGACCACATAGACACACCGTTGCAGGGTTTGCCACCATCAATTTTTGTGCGATATTTGAAATTGTCCGGTCGGCCAATTCACGTTGTACTGACCTGATTCAAATCATAAATACTGAATGCCGAGGCCAGTCGGTAATCCCACATTTTGACACCAAGATGCGATGAAAGCCCGACTCAAGGAACAATGCGGGCTGAAACCGGGAAATTTCGATGGGGCGGCACTCGATAACATTTAGAATCGTTGAATGTCACGAGTTGTCATTACTGGGATGGGGATCACCAGTCCCTTGGGCTTGACCTTGAATTCCTTATGGAAAGCGCTTTCCGAAGGGAGAAGCGGCGTTCGTTCCTGCCTGCCGGAAGAACGACGCTTCATTCCCTATGCTGCGTTTGCCGACGATTTTACCGGCAACATTGACGATTTCGGGGACTTGGAACCGCAATTGAAGAAAGCGATTCGCAAGGGCCTCAAACTCATGTCGCGCGAAATCCAGATGTGCATCGCCGCGACGCAACGCGCCTTGGTAGACGCAGGTATTTCCAGCGGGCTGCTCGACCCGGAACGCGTCGGCACTTCGATCGGTTCCGATTACATCCTGACGACCGCCGACGAAATGATCGACGCGTTCAAGGCCTGTTTTGACGAAGACGGACAATTCGATTTCGGCGTCTGGGGCCGGCGCGGACTCGCAAAAATGACGCCGCTCTGGCAGCTGAAGTACCTCTCGAACATGCCCTCGTGCCACATCGCCATTTACAACGATTTCCGCAGCGTTTGCAGTTCGATCACGCTTCGCGAGGCGTCGATCGGCGCGACGGTCGGCGAGGCGGTGCACAATATCGCGTCCGGGAAAACCGACGTCATGGTCGTCGGCACGACCGGCTCGCGTCTCCACCCGGTCAAAATGGTGCAGGCCATCCGGGCCGAACAGGTTTCGCAGGAAGAACAGCCGCCGGAAACGGCCAGCCGGCCCTTCGACCGCGAACGGCAGGGCATGGTGCTCGGCGAAGGGGCCGGGACCCTTGTCCTCGAATCGGTGGAACACGCGAAAAAACGCAACGCCCGGATTTACGGCGAAGTCGTTTGCGGAACCTATCTCGCCAATGTCGGCCCGGGACTCGTTTTCCGGCGCCGCGAGGCTTTGGCCCGGGCCATGACGCTGCTGCTGGAGCGTACCGGCATTTCGCCCGACCAAGTAGGGCACATCAACGCGCACGGCTCGGCGACCTATGCCGGCGATATCGACGAGGCGCACGCCATTCGCGACGTGTTCGGCGACAGACGCGTTCCCGTGACGGCGGCCAAAAGTTATTTCGGCAATCTCGGAGCTGGCGGCGGCGCGGTCGAACTGATCGCCGGCGTCCTGGCCCTGCGGGAAAACAAGCTGTTCCCCATCCTCAACAACGTCATGGGCGACCCCGACTGCCCGATTTCGCCCGTGCGTGAATTCGGTGTTGCTGCGGGCGATTCCTTCGTCAAGCTGAGCGTCTCACCCCAGGCCCAGGCTTCCGCCGTGCTCGTCCGCAAGATATAAAAATCAGAGCCCGAAGCGTAAACGAGGGACAAAAAAATTTGGGGTGTGGAATTTGGAGTGTGGAGTTGACGAGCTCGCGTTATCACCGGCAAATGATCTTCGAGCCGTTCGGCGAACAGGGGCAACAATGCCTGGGCCGGTCTCGCGTGCTGATTTGCGGTTGCGGAGCGCTGGGCGGCAGTGTTGCCGCGATTCTCGCCCGGGCCGGTGTCGGTTTTTTGCGACTTTTAGACGACGACATCGTCACGTTCGGCAATTTGCACCGCCAGTTTCTCTTCGACGAATCGGACGCGAAATCGGAAAAGCTAAAAGTCATCGCGGCGACACAAGCTTTGCACGGCGCCAACGCCGGCGTAACGGTTGAGCCGGTCGTTGTGCGGCTGACGGCGGAAAACGGGGCCGATTTCGTCGCGGACGTCGACCTGCTCGTCGACGGCACCGACAATTTTCCCTCGCGATTTCTGTTGAACGAACTGGCCCTGCGTTTCGGCAAGCCGCTTGTTTCCGGCGGCGTGTGCGGGATGTCGGGGCAAGTCGTGACCGTCATCCCGGGCCGCACGCCCTGCCTTGCCTGTGTGCTTGACCCTTCGCTCGCCGAAGCCGCATGCTCGGCTGACGGCGAAATCTTTCCCGTGCTTTCGCCGATCGTTCAGGTCGTCTCCGCGTATCAAGCCACGGACGCGATCAAAATTCTCAGCGGCCATAGCGACCGAGTGTCCGGCGAAATGGTCACCTTCGATCTTTGGGACAACCGCGTCCGCCGATTCCCGCTCAATCAATCCGCCCGTGACCGTTGCCCGCTATGCAAATCTTCGGCAAGATGAAAGTTGAGTCGTGCCGAAACGGTATCTGGCGTCAATCATGTTATCGATGCGGGACAATGACGATTTTTTTTATTGTGCTGGTGGTAAAATTTAAACACATCCGATGGATCGCTTGCTTCGCCAATGGCGAAAAACAACGTTTTTTGCGTAACCTCCCTACATTGGCGTAGCAAGCAGCGCTGGTAGCGCGGTGCATTTTTTATAGCCTCCACAATATTGTCGAAAACAACCATTTGCCTTTTCGCAAAAAAACCGGTATACTGGGCGTGTGATTTGCCATGCAAATTGCTTTGCACAAGTCGATTTTCAATGAGATGGAGAATAATGACGATGAAAAAAACAAGTTTGATGTTCGCGTGCCTCGCCGTGCTGGCACTCTTGGTGACCGGTTGCCCCCCACAGGAAAAATCGCAAAAGCAAGAAGTCGATGTTTTCGAGGAATTCGGCGAGCAGGGTTCGTTTACCACGACGGATGATTCCATGGACGATCTGGATTGGTCAAAACTGGAAGAACAAACCAGCCTTCCCGACAAGGAACCGGCGAAAGAATCCCCGGCGCCGCTTGCGGACCCGGACCCCGCCCCTGTGGAAACGACCGCCCCGGTTGCAGCCCCCGCAGTGGAAGCTCCGGCAGCGAAGGCCGTCGAAACGGGCGTCACAAAAGCGGAATTCGGCGAAATGCCGGACGGGCGGAAAGTCGATATTTACACCCTGACCAACGCGAACGGCGCTTCGATGCAGGTGCTGAGCCTCGGCGGGATCGTTTATTCGCTGAATATCCCGGACAAGGACGGGAAAATGGAAAACGTCTCGGCAAACCTGCAAACGGTTGACGATTACCTGACGAAAAGCCCGAATTTCGGCACGCTCGTCGGACGCTACGGCAACCGCATCGCCAAAGGCAAATATCCGATTGACGGCGTTGAGCACAGTCACGGCGACCACGTTCAGGACAACGGCAACCTGCTGCACGGCGGGAAAAACGGTTTCCACAAGTCGATTTGGGCCATAGAGGAACTGAAAGGCGACGATTTCGTCGGTTTGACGCTGAAACTGACCAGCGACGAAGCGCACCAGGGTTTCCCGGGCACGGTCAACTGCGTCGTCACCTACAAGTTCAACAACAAAAACGAGTGGGAAGTCGATTACACGGCCACGACGGACAAGGCGACGCCTGTCAACCTGACGCAGCACATTTATTTCAACCTCAGCGCGTTTCATGATCCGACCATCCTCAAGGAAGTCATGATGATCAACGCCGACAAATTCATCCCGGTGAACGATCAGTTGATCCCGACAGGCGAAATCGCGACCGTCGAAGGTACGCCGATGGACTTCCGCACACCGACCGCGATCGGCGACCGCATCGAACAGGTCGGGGCCAAGCCGACCGGTTATGATCACTGCTGGGTTTTGAACAAGGGTGAAACGCCGGACGGTATGACGCTTTGCGCGAAAGTCGTCGACCCGACGACCGGTCGCACGATGGAGGTTTTGACCACCGAGCCGGGTGTCCAATTTTACACGGGAAATTTTCTCAACGGCGATATGTCATCGGGCAACGTGACCTACGTCAAGAACGCGGCCTACTGCCTCGAAACGCAGCACTATCCCGATTCGCCGAACCAGCCGGAATTCCCGAACACGATCCTCAAGCCGGGCGAAACCTACCACACGACGACGGTTTTCAAGTTCGGCGTGCAAAAGTGACCGTCTGTTGTCGGTCATAAGATTGTCGAGACCAACCAGAGCCCTAAGCGAGGACGTGGTATTGCTTTGTCGCAATTTATTTTTGGGATAAAGCGATTGAAGTTTTATCCTTGCGTTTTCGACTTTGATCTGCCACTGGACGCCTTTTTGTTTGGCGTTGCGTGTCTTCGCCCAAGCCGTCACTTCGTTGCGAGGTTTTGCCATCGTTTCAAAGCGTCCAACAGTTGTGACCTTGCGGCGGTTTCGAAAGCCGCAAGGCGATCGCTTCCGCCTCCTGTTTGCCGTCCAACGCTTTTTGTCGCGGTGGCGTTTCGCGAGGTTTGCCGTTCAACGCAATCTCAAAGCCTTCGGTGACGAAACGTTTCCGCAAATTCCCGACGCATTGCCTCGTGCAAAAAAACGCGTCGGCGATGCCCTGATCTTTCCAGTTCGGGTCGCCCGCACCCGCTTTGAGCAAAATATTCGAACGTTTCACCCTCTGCGACGAACCCTTGGATTTCTTTACCACCTCCAAAAGTCGGACTCGCTCCGAATCGCTCAACCGACAATATAAATCTTCTGCATCCTGAAACCTCCCTGTAAACTGTTTCGCACAGTTTAGCAGATCCCAAATTTATTCTTATGCGGATCACGCGGATCGGCGATGATCGCATTGATGCGTTCGGTCAAACGTAACTGATCGTCCAGTTGTGCGAGCAACACGGACCCGGCATTCAAGAGCCTGAATCGACTGCGTGCCGCCCATGTTCATGGCAATCGCCCACACGATGTAATATTCGCTGTTTCCGTGACGGTTCATCGGGCCGGGTATCATGTGATAGATTTCGATACGCGCCCATGAACCGGTCGTCAGCGGCGAGCAGGTTCTTTTCATCAGTTCTTCAATCGTCGCGTACTGGGCCGACGCGGTTTGAAGAAGGGCGAGGCAGAGCAGGGCGGCGAGAATAATCTTCCGTAACATCTAAACGCTTCCTTTCTCGAAGGATTCGATAAAACTGCCGAAAAAACACGCTCCGCAGGCCATGCAGAGCAGGAACAAAACAGAACGGAGCAGGGCGGGGGCGTTTTCACTCATGCCAGGGCCGGACGGGTCGCCGGGATCGGGCGGCGTGTCGCCATGACAAGCGCAGCCGGTTATTTCGTGCGTTGAACCGTCGCATTCTTTCGGGTTCCAGTGCAGGCACTTGCAGCGGCAACGGCAGCAGGCTTCACAAACGCAAAAGATGTCATCATCGCGGCTGCCACGGTTCGAACCCGGCCAGTGACCGCCGTACACTTCGTAAAGATCGGGAACACCGCCGCCGTCCGTGTCGGTCGTCAGATGGGCCAGGATAAGACCGCTTGCCCTCACGAAGTCCGTAACAGCCGATGAAGCGTAGTTCGTACCGAAAGCCGCGTTGAATTGTTCCAGAGTTTTGGGGGCGGTCGCCGCATAGCTGTTTTGACCGATGATCCATTTTCTCGCGTCTTCGTAATCGAAGTAATAGCGGACGTTCGTATTCGTCGGCCAGATGACCGGAAAGGTCACCGGAATATTCACCGCCGCTTTCGTCAGCGGATGCAGGAAAGGGCAGGGAAGTGCCCGCAGTCGTGTAAAGTTCGCCCTCGCGTATCAGGACGCCTTCAAAAGTCACGCAACGTATGCGCTTGTTGATCGCTTCGAAACGATAGACATAGCCGCCGAGAATATGGTATTCCCTGCCATCCGACGTCGGAATCGGCGTGCCTATTTTATGATAGTAAATTCCGCAGGTGCCTTCGATATAGACATTGCCCCCAATCGCAGACGTGAACAATTTGCGGACCGCCGCATCGAAAGTCAAGCCCTGGGCTGTCGCCGTTTGTTGCAGGACAAGGCAGAGCAGGGCGGTTGTCAAAATTTTTCCGTACATCAGACCGACCCTTTTTCAAACGAACTGATGAAGACTTTCCAGAGACGATTGCCGAGCAATACCGACAGGAAAAACAATATCCCCGCAAGGTACGCATCGAAATTTTCCGCCTGCACGTTGTCGGCGGCATAAGTGGGAACGCAACACAGATCGGGCATGAAGGGAATGAATGTCATAAAAATCGCAAGATATTTAAGCCGTCTCATATCTTTTCTCCGTAGGAAAAAAAGGGCAGGGCGGCAACCGCAGCCCCACCCCCGAAAGGAGTTTCACACTTTCACACAGCCGGGACTATTTGCCCATCGACCGGAACATCCGGTAAAGGAGCGTGATCACCCAGATCGAAAGACCGATTCCGATCGCCGCCAGAACGACGGGAATGAGTGAGGTCATGAGCGAGGACGCCACCCCCGCGTAATTGATCTCGGGAACCGTCAGGGTGATGTCTTTCGCCGTCTCTTGGGCGAAGGCCGGAATACCGAACGAGGCGAACGCGCACACGGCGAGGGTCACGGCGGCGGTTTTGAAATGGCAGACCTTCGAAACGACTTTGCGAGCGATTGTAGTAACGTCCATGTTAATTTCTCCTATGGTTGGAGGACACACTTAAACTTGCCACGGGAACACCCTGAGGCCCAATATATCAACGGGACCACCCCGATGATTCTCTAACGACGGCATATCAGGCGGAAAAAACGAGGGGCCAGGCCGAAGCCCCACAGCACGAACGACAAGCCGAAACCCGTCGAGACGCCGTAAATGCAAAGTTCCGTAAGGTTGCTAAATGTGCTCATGACTTTCTTTCCACGCACAAAAGTTCTTCGCCATAATTGTCTTTGATTCGGAATAAATTCGAACACGAATACCAACCCTTTTTTCCGGGCAACCGGATACGCCATTCCCCCTCACGAAACGCAAAACGCGATATTTCACGGACCACACCGCAGGCGTCGCAAATGTAGTACACCCGGATTTCATCGTTTACTAACAGGGGGTACCGGGCAGGGGAGGGTGGTTTCAAAAGTCGGTTGACCTTGCGAACCGTCTTATTTTTCGTCGTGATCATGGCTCACTTAAAAAGGGCAACCCGCGACCGCCGTTTGACGGAATCGCTCGTATTGCAAATCCTCATCCCACACCAACCGATATTCATTGATCGCCGTTTCCGTCGATTCGCAAGCGTAGCGCGGATCCAAATGCCAGTCGCGGCAATCCGGGGCCTCAACGCCCCGGATGATTCCGAGTTCCACCGCTCTTTCACGCGTTCGATGGAACAGCGTTTTCACTTTTTCCGTCGCGACTTCCACCATGTATTGAACCGCTTGCGCTTCCGTTTCGAACACGCCTTTCGCAAGGGCCGCGGCAGTCGCCATGCAGCCTACCGCCTGTTTAATCAGGCTTTCCCCAGTGCATTTCACCTGACGTCGGCTGTTGTTGTGATCGACGGGCTTTCTGTCGTTGCCGCTCGGAAAGTATTCGAAAAACAAGTCACGCACCTGTTGCCAGACGGGGTGCAATTCCTGCCGTGTTTCATTTCCTTTCGCCTTTTCCTTGTCGAGCAATCGAAACCAGTCATACGTGAGGTAATCCACAAGCGCGTGCTCTTTTTCGAGCAAATCCTGCATTGTATTGACGCCGAAATGTTTGAGCGCTTCACGCCGCAAGCGAAATTCAACGCGCGTCAATTCCTCGGGAAATTCACCGCCCAAGCATTCATTGATTATAAGCCCGGCCTTCACTTCGTCGCCCGTTTCAAGCAGTTCCCGGCGTTTGTCGTAGATGCAAAGCTGAATCATCGAACCGACCGTAAACGAGGTCAAGACGCTGTTTTTACAATGAATGTTCGACTTTTGAGCACGTTTGACGCAACGATTCGTGAAGATCGGCTGCATCAATTGATCGATGCCGAGCAGCAGCATAACCTGCAAATCGACACGGGATAGCGTTTCCTTCGCGACTTGAAAGCCGAGGTTTTGCAGAAGTTCCAAAATTCCGGCATGAACGCTGAACGGGTCGCGGCCCACAAGTGATTCAAAGCCGTAACGGATACGGAGCGGTTGAATCGGCCCTTTCGGATTCGCATGAAGGTAGATTTTCATGCCCATGCCTTGCAGCACGTATTTATAATGGCTGCCCACGTTCGCACCGTGGGGCATCACCGAGAATTGATAATCGCCGAGATTGATGAATTGATCGTCGCCGCCTTCGTTTTCCGCAGAGGCCCGGGCGTGTTCGAGGCGGTCCAGAAGGGTTTTGAATTTGTGGTCGTTCCATGTGCCGTTGAAACCGATTTCCATACCGCCGTCATAGCCGCCCAGTTTTTTGGGGTTGGGTTTGGTGTTTGTCGTATCGTTCACCTGGTTACGTTTTGTGACCCCCCTGCTAGTGAGCGGGGGGAAAAAAGTTGTTTCCGGGGCGGCACCCCCGCTTCGCGAAGGACCCCGCCGCCCCGGAATACTCCCTTTCCTTTGACCCGAACACAACGAAGCGAGGAACAAGGGGTATTGCTCCATATCCATCGGATCACAAACCATTTCAACCAGCGTATCGCTCGGACCTTGGACGCCGTTGACGAGCTCATCCTGAAATCTGCCCTTCAACTGCTTGCGTAACTCTTCGACCGACGTTCTTTGATCCTGGCTCATCGTTTCCTCGCTTCCTTGGGAGTTTCGGGGTTATTAAATTGCACGGGCCGGACTCGAACCGGCTACTGGCATCAACATCGCTCTTGGTTCACCTGTTGAACTCCGTGCAAATCATCTCGCACCGGGTCGGCAAGACGGGCGGTCATCCCTGACCTAAAACGCTTCCTTGACCGTACACCACGGTATGAGCCCGATTTGAGTCACGAAGTTTTCGAGCGCTTCCTCACTCGCGTCCTCGTCGTACTCATACCGAGCAGGGCTTTCGTAGAGACTTTCGCCGTATTCGTTCACCAGCTTTTCCGTGGGCCAGACCGAGGACCAGCAAGAGCAGCTTCTCACCTGCAAGAACTGGTGTTCCGAAGAGATGCGGATATCGTAGATGCGAACCTTGTACCGTTGGGCAAGGTTCGTCACGAATACGGCTTTGCGCTTCGCCAAATGACGTTTTACCTTGGCACACACCATGTCAAGGTAGATTTCTACGCGGTGGCTTGTTGGAAAGGTGACCATGATTTCGACGTAAGTAAGATTTGTGTTGAAACACTTACGTCAATTTTCGCTTGAGAAATCCCGAACACTTACGTCAAAACTTATGGATATTAAATTATAGGAAGTCGCTGTTTTGCAAGTTGCGAAAAAACCCAGTGTTTTTCGTAAATGCTTGCAAGCCAATAGCTTACAATTTTCAGTGACAGCACATAATAAACATTATCGGACGTTGTGTTCGACACACGATATATACAAAAAAGCTCGTGGTATGGATTTCTTTTTATGTAATACTGAGAAAAGAAAAACAGGATGAATGCAGAAACACCGCCGATGTTCAATAAGAAACCGCCGGTTGAAAGATTTGCACTGGCGGTCAGCCTGAGGTTCCGGAAACAGTTTGGACGCTTTCCTGCTGTCCTTCAAGATAAACGCCCAATTCGCGGAAACGTTTGTAACGCTGATCGACCAATTGGTCTGTCGGAATTTTCACCAGCTCTCGCAGTTGGGATTTTAAATACTGCTTCATTCGTGCTGCGGCCAACTGATGGTCGCGGTGGGCGCCACCCAATGGCTCTTCAATGACATCTTCAATGACGCCGAGTTGAGCCAGATCGCGCGATCGCATTTTCAGTGCCCGGGCCGCCTTGTCCTTGTGTTCGTGGCTTTTCCAGAGAATGCCGGCGCAGCCTTCCGGGCTGATCACGGAATAATAGGCATGTTCCAACATGGCGACACGATCGCCGACGGCGATTCCCAAGGCGCCGCCGCTTCCGCCTTCGCCAATGACCACGCAAACAACCGGCGTCGGTAAAATCGACATTTCGAACATCGCTTGTGCAATGACCAATGCTTGCCCGCGTTCTTCAGCCGCGATTCCGGGATAAGCGCCGGGCGTATCGATAAAGCAGATTACCGGCAAACCGAATTTGGCGGCAAGCTTCATTTTTCCCATCGCTTTTCTGTATCCTTCCGGATGCGCACAACCGTAATTACAGGCAAGCCTTTCCTTGACATTGCGACCTTTCTGGTGGCCGATGACCATGACTTTGTATTCGTCAAGTTTTGCCCAACCGGTACGGATCGCCTGGTCGTCACCAAAAAAACGGTCGCCATGCAACTCCACGAATTCGTCAAAGACAAGTTCAAGATATTCCAAGGTTTGCGGACGATCCGGATGTCGCGCGACTTCAACCGTTTCCCAAGGCTGCAAGGAAGAATAAGTTTTCTTCTGCAAATCGATCAGGGAACGGCGAAGATTTTGAATCTCATCCTTAACACCGGGAGCGGTCGCGCTTTTCTTGAGATTTTCGATCCGTGTTTCAATTTCATAAATTGGGCGTTCGAAGGAAAGCTGCTGAACAGGTGAAGGCATGACATACCACACATCAACCGGGGTTAATTAGTTGTCGCTTGTCTCCAAGTGACCTATAATATTGCAATTTTTCATATATCGGCAGCCGAAAAACCAAAAATGACAAAACTGCAAATAATGTTTTTCATAATCTTTGTATTGTGACAAATTTTCCGATTAAAGCAAGAGGATTTTTTGTACGTCGCCCTGCCCTTTCAGTCGGAAAGTAATGCGTACGATATTTAAAAACCACCAGAGTTTTCCTTTGTCGGAATTTTTTTAAAGATTCGCACACCGCAAATCAATTTATGCAATTCCGTACAATTTTTAGGGCGGTCATTGGGTCTTTTGGCGAGCATCCAGTAAAGCAAGTCGGACATTTCCGGCGTTACATTGCGGTTTTTAGCGGTCACAGACGGAATTTGCGCGGACACATGCTTTTGCAGCAATTCGGTGGGGGAATTCGCGGTAAACGGCGGGCGACCTGATAAAAGCTCGAAAATCGTGCATCCCAAGCTGTAAACATCAGACCGAGGATCAATCGCCTTGCTCAGAATTTGTTCCGGTGCGATGTAACTTGCTGTTCCTTGAGCCTTTGAGCGAAAACCAAATTTGCTGGCAAAGCCAATTTTCGTTTTTTTGGTCAGGGCGAAGTCAATCAAACGCAGGCCCTTGCCGTCACCGTAAAGAAAATTGTCCGGCTTGACATCGCGGTGAACCCACTTCTTTTCATGAAGATATCCCAGAGACTCGGTCATGTCGCGAATGATCGGGATAACCATATAAGCGTAATTGTCATAACCTGAATTGATGAGGTTCTTTACATTTAATTCCGGGAACCATTCCATAAGCAGGAAAGGGCGTTTGCCATCCCAGCCAAATTTGTAGATTTTGATGATCTTTTCGTGGTCCAAGGTTTTTGCAACATTGTATTCCCATTGAAGATAAGACAGTTGTTCTTTGTCTCTTGAATACCTGTTTTGCAGAGTTTTTATACCAACGAATTTACGTTCATACGGGTCATAACCTTGTAGCAGGGTGCTTGTTTGGCCGACGTTGACCACGTTAACCACGCGATAGGGCCCAAAATATTCTTCCGCTCGACTCACGGGGATACTCTCTTTATAATGTACGCTGAAATGTAAAAATTTACGAATTCCGCCTCACGATGTGAATGATCCACACAGTTTAACCGATTCCGTCCCGCAATTCAACACGAATCGTCCGAATTGACCATATTGCCACATTCAATTATTTTTCATTGTTTTCGCCCATGTCCCAAGCCTTGATCCAGGTGACCTTGACAGGTTTCATGTCGAATTGTTCTTCGAGCTGCTTGCAAAAGTCGTATAGATGGGCCGCACCATAGAAGATGGCGATTTTTTTCTCGCCGCGGTCGATGACGTCACGAAGTTTTTCCAAAACACAGGCGTTTCGTTCACGAATGAGCGTCGAACCTTCGTCGCCTTCGAAAATCCAGAGTTCGTCCTGAATCTGCCGACACATTTCCACCGCGAAAACGCGCTTCAGGCCGACGGATTTGTCACGAGAGGCCAGCAGTGAGCCGAACATGCGGCCGGCGGCCTTGTCCGATTGCGAGCCGGTCTGTTGGAGACTTTGGGCCATCGCACGGGAGAAAATTTTGGCCATCTCCCCTTCGCCGATCATGCGCTTCATGAAAAGTTCCGGGTCCATGTCGGCATGCAGCATGTTTTCCGGCGTATAGTCGATATGGTGCAACTGGTGCTCGAGCTTCAGGATGCCCGCGAAACCGTTTTGCACACCGCCGATCAGTCCGGGATTTTCTTCTGATTGGGATGTTTCCCTCGGGTCAAGCTTCGTCCCGTCTTCGGCGACGAGTTCAAACAGCACGACGTCATATTTGGCGAACAGTCGATTGAGTTTCTCATAATAATCCGCGTCGGCAATGTGTATCGCCCCGATCAGGTCAACTGTCGTTTTGTCCTTGCCGTCCGACTTCGATTCGAAATGCACGACCGCGGTATCCATCGCAATGACGCGCGACGGCGTTTTTTCCGAATAACGCACACGGACGAATTCCGTGGTGCCCACCTTTTCGTCGGCACACAACGATGTTTGCAGGAACAACGCCATGCCGCAGTAAAGCGGGCAAACAATAAGATGACGGAGTGACATCATTGGGGACTTTCTATTAATCGATCACGCCCCATGCAGACGCATGGGGCCGGTGCATAATACTACCTTGCCATCGCCTCAAGTTCTTCCAGCCTTTCGCGACATCGGCAGATACGTTCTTCGCGGTCGTGATATATTTGCAAGTGATCAAGCGCGACGCGGTATTGTTCCATCGCCTCTCCGAAACGACCGAGCGCGTAATACGATTCGGCCAGCCAGTAGGCGTGGTGTTTGCGGTCACGCTCTTTCATTTCAGGCGATTCCGATTTTTCAATCGCTTCGAGATAACGGGCGACGGCTTCTTCGTGCCGTCCCAGTCCGGCAAACGCCCTGGCGCGATAAACGAGGTTCATTTCCTCACTCTCGCGGGAGCTTCGCAACGCCGGGTCTTCCGAACGGACGGCCAGCGCATAATTTTCAGCCGCCCTGCCCTGCTCTCCCAGCCGCTCGTACAATTCGCCGAGATAAAAGTATGGCTGTGACTGTTGCGGGTCGATGGCGATCGAAGCGTTGATGCGTTCGACGGCTTCGTCGAGCCGCCCCAGCTTGATGAGCACGTCGGCGTGGCAGCAATACCATTCGACCGTATCCCCCCGCATTTCCAGCGATTTCGCGAAATGGGACAGCGATTCCTCGAAACGGCCCTGCCATTCCAACGCATGGGCGAGGTAATGCACCGCAAAGGCGTCATCCGGATCAAGCCTGCGGGCTGCGTTCATATCCTCTTCCGACTCGGCGAAAAGCAGCATGTTCTGCTTCGCGATTCCGCGGGCGTAATACGTATCGCCATCCTCCGGGTTGGTCGCCAGCGCCTTGTCGAAAGCCTCGACGGCCTCCGGGTATTTTCCCAATGAAATATTGGCCCAGCCCATCCAGTGATACGCCGAAGGATGGGTCTGGTCGCGTTCGACGATTTTGGCGAAGTCTTCCAGCGTCCCCGGGTAGTCTTCGGCGCGATAGCGATAATAACCGCGAACCCAAACCGCCTCCAGATCGTCGGGCGCGAGTTCAATCGCGCGGGTCAGGTCACTGACGGCGTGTTCGAGACAGTCGCGAACATCGAAAAACTCCCGCGAAAAAAAATCGATCAACGTGACGGCGAGTTTTTCGCCTTTTGATTTCGCCCTCTGCGCGTGCAGCGAGAGATCGCCCCAGGCGCGTCCCCGCAACAACCATGCAGGCTGAAATTCCGGGTCGTTTTCGACCGCCTGTGTCTCGTCGCGAATCGCCTCTTCGTATTTCTCCAGTTCCTCCTCGTAAACGACGGCCCGCGAATGCAAGGCTCCGATATGCCCGGGATGATAATAAATGACGCGCGAATAATCCTCGACCGCCTTGTCAAATTGCTCCGCGATGCGATAACAGGTCGCGCGGAACAACAGGGCCGATTCGCTGTTCGGTTCCGAGAGACAGTAGGTGTTCAAATCGTCAATCGCGCCGTCCACATCCTGCGACAAATACCGTGCCCGGGCGCGTTGGTAATAATGGGCCGCTTCGTCCGGCGATTGTTCGATCAGCGAGTCAAACAGTTTGGACGCTTCCTCGTGCATGTCCCGGTCGATCAGGATCATGCCTTTCCGGTAGAGATAATTTTCCGCGCCGGGGCACAATTCCAGCGCCTTTTCAATGGCCTCGTGCGCTTCCTCATAGCGTTCCAGTTCCTGGCAAATCGCCGCCATGTTGGCATAGCCGCCCGTCATGAGCGGGTTGCGTTTCACCGCTTCAGAAAAAAGTCGCAGGGCCGCTTCGTGGTCTTCGTTTTCCTGCGCAGCCAAGGCCTTGTGCCAAAACGGGAGCGCGACTTCCGGTTCGATGATCGTCAGGGAATCGGCGTTGTCGTCCGTCAGGGTTATCTGTTGTTTGCGAAAAAAGTTTCCGCTGATCGAATCGTCCGCATCGAATGCCGCCCGGGTAGCTTCGACCAGTTTGTCGCGGCATTCGTCAATTCGCCCCAGACGCCCCAAGGCAACGGCCATGCCATACAAAGGCTGGTAGGTCATATCCTTTTCCAGCGATTCCCCGAACCGTGTCAGGGCCTCGGCAAAACGACCAAGCGAAAGCAGGTAGCAGCCCATGTAATATTCCGGCGGTCGCTTCCCTTCGTAATGTTCCCGGATCGCTTTTTCAGCGCTGGCCAATGCGTCGTCGTATCGCTCCAAAGCCCCGAAAATCACGGCCTGTTGAACGAGATAGCGAGCGTCATACGGATCGGCTTCCTGCAGGCGGTCGTTGTCGGTCCGCGCTTCTTCGGGACGGCCGAGCCCCAGTTTCGCCCAAGCCCGCATGAAAATCGCATGCTGGTCGCCGGGGCTGATTTCCAGAATCCGGTCGAAATCGTCGATCGCTTCGAATTGGTTGTCGATTTCCATGTTGACAAATGCGCGCACATGCAGGGCGTGGACGTTGTTCGGGTCGAGTTCGATGGCGTGTGAAACATCCTCAAACGCGTTTTGGTAATCGCCGGCCACCCAGCGTGACCGCGCCCGAAACGCGAATGCGTCGACCGACTGTGGCGAGAATTCTATCGCGAGATTCAAATCCTCAAGTGAATCGTCGATTCGGTTCAGGTGAAATTTGGCATATCCCCGTTGGGCGTATGCGTCTGCAAAGACCGGCTCCATATCGATGACCCGATCCAGCAACTCGACCGCCGCTTCGTATTCCCCTTCCGAAATCAGGCAGATTCCGCGCATGAAAATTCGGGTATAATCCTCTTCAAAATCCGACATAAGTGTGACTTGGAGCGAGCTCAAAGGTTTGGGGGTTATTCCGGTGAACCGGGTTAAATGCACATTGGCGAATATCACAATTATTATATGTGTAATCGCGACAAATGGCCAGTTCAGGTGATTCTCCAGCCACAAAATCGTGCAAAAAAAGATTGTTCAGCCCCCTGCCCTGCCTAAAGATTTATTATTGACCCGTGTTTTCATTTGGTGGGGTCGAGAAGGTTCGCGGTGTCTGATTGCGCTCTGTTTCGACACCCTGTCGCTTGGGAAGTACCAGAATCGAAGCCAACAATTGCCTGTCAGGAATATTGGTTCCGAAAGTTTCAATGACGTAATCGTCGACCTGGTGATTATATTCGATAATCGTATTGATTAATGCCATTTCCTCTTGCGCAAGAACTTCGATTTGCGTGACGGGTGATTGACCGTGCTGCAGGGTGGACTTCCATCGATCATCGGCATATTTTCTCGCCGCCGTTCTCGCAACAACGGCATCGTATTGAAGCGGAATGGTACGATCAAGCAAAAGCGACCTTTGCGATAATGTCCGACGTTTCTTAAGTTCTTCCACTTTCGTATCATACGGCACGGCGAGTGGAAAATCGGCCGGAACGGGCAACTGGTGATCTTCGGCCTTTTGCAGAACCTGGGCGGAAGCCGTCTGCGAAACCACGCCGTCACAGTCGCACGAAACACCTGCAGCGGTATCAGCGCCGTAACTTGTGCGCCATCGACTTGCGGAATAGGCAGGCAGTTTTGATTGCAAATCGAGAAACCGATATTGGGCCTGAGTGAATTCCAGTTCGAGAGCCCGGTATTGTTGCGAAACCAGCTGGAGGGCGAGAGTAATTTCTTCCACCGCCGCCTGATTCCCCTGAAATTGACTTTGCGCATGATTCAATCGCTGTTGCTGAGCCTGCCGCACATGGCATTGCAACATTTTTTCGCACAAATTCCAGTAGGCCTTGAGAAGCTCCCGGCGTTGAGGCGGAGAAGCTACCCCGGACAGTATTTCGTACAAATAAACGTCTTTTTCCGTTCCCTGTGGTGCGGGGGCTCTCTTGGCGTAAACGATAATATCGAAAATCGGGTGGGCTTGATCCTGAAGGGATTTCAAATTTTGAGCATCTTCTTCACGACTTCCCGCCGCACTTGCAGTCGCCCCGCTTCCAAGCGAAGGTTGTTGGTCCGCAACGTTTTGCATTGACTGTGGGTTCGGTTGCCCCTGCCCTGCATCGCTATTCGACACGGCACCTGGCGGCGTTCCTGCCCTGCCCTGCCCTGCCCCGCCGGACACGGGATTCGACAATGGGTTGCTGGGATTATCCTGAAATACTCCGGGAAGTGGCGCCCCGCCAGACAAACCTGCTGCCGGCGTTCCGGCGGGAAATCCCGAGCCAGCGTCACCAGGCATTCCCTGTGTCGGAGGGGTAAAGGATGGCGTTGGCTGTGTACCGGATTCGCCCGAATATCCTGGCGTCTGCATTCTTGTCGGTGGGGGTTGCATTCCGCCCCGCCCTGCCCCGCCCATCGCACCCGGCCCCGTTTGCCCCCAAACATAATTGACACCGCCCTGCCCTGCCGTCAGCGCGAGCAGCAGCATCGTGATCCGGATTCCTGATTTGAAATTTCTTGTTGGCGGCAGAATCGGCATATCTTGCTCTCCTTAACTTGATGTCATGAACGGCAATGTTCTCGCTAATCTCCTTATTCTAACAGATTTGTCCTTTCCAGGAAATACGAATTTGCGACCACTTTGTCACGATTGAATAACTTCAGGGGGCGACACCTTGTCGCCAATGCAATTTCAGCTCCGTGAAATTCAACACACGCGGATGATCGGCATGTTGAGCAGAACGGCCAGTTTTTCGAGTTTCGCGGCGATGTGTCCGACGCCGATCGCGCAGTGATGCGCCGGGCCGTGTCCGCACCAGGCGTCGATAAACCCGCGGGCGCCGGTCGAAAAACGGTAACGGCTGTTCGTATTGCCGATTTCGAGAATCGGGCCCGGGACCGACTCGCCTTCGGCGACGAGCAATTTCAGCACGCCGTCCGGGGCGTCGACGACCGAGAGCAGCGTGACCGGCCCGTTCTTGACGCTCATCTCAACGCTGAGTCCGTGCCCGACCTTGCCGTGATACACCTTGAGCGGCTTGAGTTTCGTCTTGCCCTCGGCGATGCGTGTATGCCCGGGGCCGTCGTGTCCCATCAAAACGACGTCGTCGTTGAAATCGAAGGCGTAAAATTCGGTAAACGAACCGCCGGCCCCGAAGGCGTCGAGAATTTTCATCGCCTGAACGTTTTTAACTTCGTACTCGCCTGCGACGGGCACGCCTTTCGCGGTCAGCAGCGAATTGCCGACGATCACCGAGCTGATCAGGTCGACGTATTGCTCATCGCCCGTCCCGTTGACGAAGTAGGCGATCGCCCCGAGCCGGTGCTTCGCGACGAGCGTGTCGAGCGCGACCGCCGTGTGTGCTGCCCGACGGATTTCCGCCGCGTCGCAGTCGGATTGCACGTCGAAATGCTCCCGGATTTCCGCGACTTTCGCGTCGATTTCGCTTTCGGCGGCCGCTTCGCGAATCGCCTTCAGTTCGCACATTTCCAGAATCTCGAAATGGCAGCCGAGCTGCGCCGCGTGTTGCGTCAGGTCGGAATAAATGTCGAGCATGCCATTGTAATAATGCCCGAGCAGGCCGACGCGGTTGGCCCGCATGACCGCCGCGACGCGGGCCGCTTCGACCCAGGCGTTGATTTCACCCCACGCGACCGGGTCGTCGTTCAGCACGCCGGTCACCTGTTGAAACGCGATGCCGGCACGCAGGAAGACGTTCGCGATTTCGGGCACGGAACAGGCCTGGCAATGGGCCAGCCATTCGCCGGTCATGCGGGTTCGGTCGCCCATTCCGTTGAAGGCCGCGTAATCGATCGCCGCGACCGGCTGCAAATTCAGCACGACGACCGGAGCTTTCGCCTTCTGAACGACGGGCAGCACGGTCGACGACAGGGCGTAGGTCGAAACATACAGGAAGATGAGGGTCACGTCTTCGCGTTTCAACCGTTCGGCCGCCTGTTGCGCTGCAACGGGGTTGTCGACCAATCCGCAGTCGACGACCTCGACCTCCGGTTGTGTCAAACGTTGCGCGATCGTCTGCTGGTATCCGACAAGGCGGTCGCGAAGCCCGTCGAATTGCGGCCAGTAGGTGTCCAGCCCGATGCCGAACAGTCCGATTTTGATTTTCTGTTGCGTCATGTGTCGTTCATTTCCAATCCCGGAGCAATGCCGTGATTTAAGGTTGGTGTTTTCGTCCCATCAGGACATGTTTTTGATTTGTTCGTACAGTTTCCGGACGCGGCCTTCGACATAGACGTTCAGTTCCGCTTCCCCCATGGCGGCGGCTTGCTCGTAGGGGATCGGTTCGCCGAAGATGACGCGGATGATATTCTTGCGGTCGGGGAACAGGTTCGGCAGTTTCTGGCGGCGCGGCCAGGCTTCGAACGCGCCGGAAATCGCGGCGGGAATGATCGGCACTTTCGACCGCAGGGCCAGCGTCATGACGGTTTGATGAAACGGCATCATCTCGCCGTCGGGATTCGTGGTGCGTTCCCCTTCGGGAAAAATGAGTACGCGTTCGCCGTTTTTCAGCCGCTTCAGGGTTTCCTTGATGCCCTCGAAGCCGATGCCGTCCTTGTTGAGCGGGATGGCGTCGAACGAGGCGATCAGTTTGCCGAACGGCTTGAATTTAAAGAGCCCCTTCTGCGCGAGATAGTTGATTTTTCCCCGAATTCGCGCGCCGATCGCCGGCGGGTCGAGATAACTCTGGTGGTTCGAGACGATGAGCGCGCCGCCTTTGATTTCCGTGTGTTCGACGCCGAAGGTGCGGAGTCGGAAAAAGAAAATCATGACCACCTGCACCAGAAATTTACAGAAAGTGTACCACCAGCGCATCTGCCAGGTAATGACACGCACCCCACGTTGTGATGACTTGCCGTCAGTCGATTTTTCCTGTTGTTGCATATTTGTGTTTGTCCGTTGTTTTTCAAAAAGGCAGGCCGAAATGCGGCGGTCTCGGCGAGACCGCCCTACCTTGGATAAACGCGACCGCAAATACACATTGTACAAATGATGAAAAAATAATACAATCACGCAACCCGGATTCTTGTGTCAATCGAACTGACGCAGTTTTTTCTGTGAACGCAACGCTTTTTTAATAATGTACTTATGGCCGAACAAAGCGGCGACAAATCGCATGAACCCACCGAACGCCGGCGGACCAAGGCCCGCGAGGAGGGGCAGGTTGCGCGAAGTCAGGACCTCGCATCGTCGGTCGTGCTGCTCGTTGCGATCATTTTGCTCATGACAACGGGCAAGCAAATCGTCGACGTGCTGGTCGCCTACAGCCGGCATACGCTCGGCGAAGAGGCCTGGCTTACCAGTGATGGCAGCACGATTTACGCGCACTTGTTTCAAGCGACTTTTCTGATTTTGAAGCCGGTCGGAATATTTATGTTAATTTTGGTCACTGCGGCAATTTTGGTAAACTACCTGCAGGTTGGCTGGATGTTTCTGCCGAACAAATTGGCCTTCGACTTCAAAAAAATTGACCCCATCAAGGGGTTCGGACGCATGTTTTCGCTGCAAAGCCTGATGCGTTTGATTTTCGGACTTTTGAAAATCGCCATTTGCGCCGGTGTGGCATGGTATGCGCTGCGAAATGAGTTGTCGAATATCCTCAAACTCGTCGACATGGATGAAGGCGAATCGACCGTTTACATGTTGCAACTTTTGTTATCCGTTGCGCTGAAAATCGCCGTCTGTCTCGTGATCCTTGCGATTTTGGATTACGCTTATCAAAAATGGAAGCACGAGCAGGACCTGAAAATGACGACCCAGGAAATGCGCGACGAAATGAAGGAAATGATGGGTGACCCGCAATTGGTCAGTAAACGTCGGCAGATTCAGCGCGAAATGGCTCAGCAGCGCATGTCGCAATCCGTTCCGCAGGCGGATGTTGTGGTAACCAACCCAACGCATCTGGCCGTGGCTCTCAGGTATGACCCGGCGACGATGCCCGCCCCGATTGTCGTTGCGAAAGGGGCCGGAGTCATCGCCAAACGCATCCGACAGCTTGCCTTGGAACACGGCGTTCCGATTCTTGAGCGAAAACCACTGGCTCAGGCTTTGTTTAAGCATGTCGAAATCAATCAGCATATCCCCGCCGAACATTTCGCTGCGGTCGCGGAAATTCTCGCCTATGTTTATCAGCTTAAAGGCAAAAACTCTCCAGTGTGATACTGGCCCTGGAATTGCAACGATATTCTAAAATCTTTCTTTCTGCTTGCAGGGTAAAAGTTCTTACGCTACAATTTTTTAATCCGTCACGGCAATTGTGGGAAAATAGGCGGCGGATTTGCACCGGCAATATTTTCCGGCGTCTCAATACGGATCGAAACCATTGCGGGCGTTTCCGCATGGGTTGTCATGGGAACTTTTATTACGGGATTGCATTTTATGTCACACCAAAGATTGTGTTTTCGCGGCGCAGGTTTTGTGCTCGCCATGTTGATCGTATTTTCTACCATCGTTTCAGCTTTCGCAAAACAGCCGCCTATGTTGCGTCAGTCGTCCGACGACGAGGTGAAGGGGGCCTGGGTTGCGACGGTTTCGAACCTCAATTGGCCGAGCAAGCCCGGCCTGACCGTCGAGCAGCAAAAAGCGGAGGCCATCGCGATTCTCGACAAAGCCAAGTCGCTCGGTTTCAACATGATCGTCTTCCAGGTTCGCCCGACGGCGGACGCGTTTTACAAATCGGATTACTTCCCCTGGTCGCAATGTCTGACCGGCACGCAGGGAAAAGACCCGGGCTATGATCCGCTCGCCTTCTGGGTCGACGAATCGCACAAGCGCGGCATCGACCTGCACGCCTGGATCAACCCCTACCGTCTCTCGAACCGGGGCGGCGGCGACAAACCGGACATGAGCCTTTTTTCGGACGATCACCCGGCGAAGAAGCATCCCGACTGGGTCATCGCCTACGCGGATAAGAAAATGTATTTCGATCCCGGCATCCCGGAATGCCGCGAATACATCGTGGCGGCGGGCGTTGAAATCGCGAAAAAATACGACGTCGACGGCATTCACATCGACGATTATTTCTATCCCTATCCCGCGTCGGCCAAAAACGCCGAGGGCAAGGACGTCGTCGTGCCTTTCCCGGACGACAAATCGTTTGACGCGTTCGGCGACGATTTCATCCGCGAAAACAAGCTGCAAAACGCTTTCGCGCAGGAACAGCGTTCCGCGTGGCGGCGCAACAACGTCAATCTCATGATCAAGGAACTGCACGACGGCATTCAAAAGATCAAGCCGGACGTGCAATTCGGTATCAGCCCCTTCGGCATCTGGCGGAACAAGGCGAACGATCCGGACGGTTCGGACACGAGCGGCCTGCAATCCTATGACGCGCTCAACGCCGACACGAAATTCTGGATCGAGCACGGTGACATTGATTACGTGACGCCGCAACTCTACTGGAACATCGGCTATCAGGTCGCCGATTACGAAAAACTGCTCAAGTGGTGGTCCGCCCTTGTCGCGAAAAATCCCAATGTCCGGATGTACGTCGGCCAGGCGGCGCACCGCGTCGGCGGAAAGGAAGGCACGCCGTGGGAAGGCAGCGACGAAATCGTGCGACAGATCGAAATGAACCGGGCCAACCCGGCGGTCTCAGGCCAGATTCTGTTCGGCTGGCCGTCCATCGCGAACAATCGCGGCGGTTTGGCCGACCGTTTGCAAACGCTCTTTGGCGCAGACGGCAAAACGACGGGCGAAAAGTCGCCCTACTATTTCAAGGAAGGGACCGTGTCCGTTTACCTCAACCCTTCGTTGCAGCCGGCGAACATCGGTTTCGGTGACTACGGCACGGAAGAAGACCGCATGCACGAAGTGGCCGCCATTACGGAAAAGGTGCTCGTCGAACACGGCGTGACCGTTTACCAGAACAGGGTCGGCATGTCGCTTCGCGAATCCGTCGCTGAAAGCAACGAGAAAAAGCCGTCGGTCCACATTGCGATTCACAGCAATGCGGCGGGAGGGGAAAGCAGCGGCAAGGTGCGCGGCGTCGAAACCTTCCACAAAGAGGAAGGTCCCGGCGTCGAAGAGTGCATCCGGGTGGCCACGCGGTTGTACGAGGGATTGCTCAAAATTTACGACGGTCCGAGACGCGGCGTCAAATCGACGACCACGCTCTTCGAGCCGCGAAACGCCGAAGCCCCGAACACGCTGATCGAAATCGCGTTCCACGACAACGAAGTCGACTCGAAATGGATTCTCGACAATATGCCGCTGATCGGCGAAAACATCGCGAATTCCATCCTCCTGCACCTGGCCGAAGAACACCCCGACGCCTTGCGCAAGTAAATCGCGTTCACGCTGTATGTATTGTTCAGTTATTTTTTCAGGCACGGATGAACATTGATTTTCACGGATTTTTTCATCAATAATTCCAAACACTTTGATTTGCAAAGTACTTGATCATATTTTGATGAACTAAGGCTTTCGCCAATAAATTCTTCGCAAAAACAGCAGCCGGGAACGCAACGCAGCGGAGTGACCGGGGTGAGGATTTTCCAACCGGGGAAATGTTCAATTTCCCGGCTCATACAAGGAGCATCGCAGGAACTGAAATCCTGCACAAAATGGCGAACGTGTTCCCCGGTCACTCCGTTCGTTGCACTCACTTCATTCCCGGCTGCTGTTCTTGCTCATCATTTTCCGGCGAAGGCCTAATTCGGCAGCGCTATGACCAGTCTGTTTCTCATGGCAGCCCGGAGCGTAAGCGACGGATTAAAAGCTGTTATTCGAGTTCGTCTCCATTTGATAAATCCTTTCCCAAAAAAATTCATATACCGTAACGCTTGGGGAACGGTAAAACCCCGTCTCTTACGCTCCGGGCTGCCATTTTTCGATAAGAACTTGTTGCGCTGTCGGACTAAGCCGTTTGAAAAATCCCGAACTCCGTGTCCCGGGAGTCCGTTTTCCCAAGGGGCAAACGGACGGCTGCAAGGAAATTTTCAAACGGCTTGAGGGATATGGTTTGATTTTGGGGGCCCGGGAGCAAAGACGTCATTTCCCCACCGTTCTCGCGAAGGCATTTCGATCGGCGTAGACGGTTTCGTCACCGAGTTCGGATTCTATGCGCATCAATTGGCTGTATTTTTCGACGAGTTCTCCTCAGCAGGGTGCCCCGGTTTTCAGGTGTCCGGCGTTCAGCGCAACGGTCATGTCGAAAATGTAGCTGCCAACCGTTTCGCCGCTGCGGTGCGAGACGAACGCCTTCCAGCCGTTGCGGTGGCACAACTCGACCGTGCTGATCTGATTCAGATGGATCAACGCCGTGTTGGCGAGATTTTCCCTGATGCCGCGTTCGAAGTATTTGACGAACGCGAAAATTACCGAACGAATAGGATGCTTGCGGAGCTTGGACTGTGATAAGATTGGGGTTTTGGACAAAAACTTGATCAGAAAAAAATAATTTTTATAACAATTTTATCACAATCGTTGAAAAACCGTACCATTTTGATAAGATATTTTTGCCGTATTATCTCTATGAATTTCCTTCCCATTTTTGGGGTGCGAAAATGTCCAACATTCTTCGCAATCTTACCGGCAACAAAAATACTCTGAAATTAACACAATAGTCGCGTAAACAGCGCCACCTTTTGTTTGAGCCCTTGGAAGAACGTCAAATGTTGGCGATCGTAACCTGGGACGGCGGTGGTGACGGTAGATCATGGGGCGATGCCGCGAACTGGTCGGGCAACGCCTTGCCGACGCAGAATGACGACGTGACCATTGATTTGTCGGCGCTGGATCCGACGATCGAAATTCGCTCCGGAAACGATATTGCCATCAAGAGCCTGACCAGCAACGAACGGATCGTCATGACCGGCGGAACGCTGGAAGTTTCCGGAACAGCTCTTCTCAAGCAGGATTTGGAACTGCGTGCCGGAACCCTCAAAAACGGAGAGTGGGAAACAACAGAAACTTCAAAAATTCCTGATCTCAGGCGGTACGTTTGACACGCTTTCCTTCAGCGGCGTTGGTCAGGTCAATTCCGGCTATACGTTGAATGTGGCGGGCGGTCTTGTTCTTGGCGGGACGTTGACGGAGAAAGGCACGGTAAAATTCACGGGAACCCAAACGCTCAGCGGCACGGGCTCCCTCGTACTGGATTCACCATCGACTATTAATGCCTATATGAACATTGAGGGAATGGCGGAAACCCCTGCGGTGTTGACCATCGGTGAATCCGTCAGTATTTCGGGAAAAGGAAGCCGCTACTCTAAAACAATCACGACGACCAACGCCTCCATCGTCAACAACGGCACCATCCGAAACGAAGAGGGGGTACTCAATATCAATGCGACCATTGATAACAAGGCTACGGGAACGATCTCCAAAACGGGCGGCACTCTGAATTTTTCCGGTGTGATTATCAATACGGGCAGAATTTTCAATTACGAAACGGCGATCAATGAATGGAACTGGACGAGTGGAACAATTCGCGGAGGAACGATCCTTGTCGAGGACTGCGCGAAGCTTTTGGAACGGGGGAGTTCTTTCTGGCTTGAAGAAATGCACCTTGAAGGGGATTTGGCGGTAAAATCCACTCTTAATGTCCGTAACGGATTGGATTTCAACGGAACGTTGACCGTTTCCGGTACGATCATTTTTCAAGGAAGCCAGTCACTGCTGGGCGGGACGGGCACGATTGTACTAAATGGAGGCTTAATCTACGTTCCCGGCGGGACGCAGTCCGCTCCTGTGACGCTGACGCTCGGGGCGGACGTCACTGTCCGGGGTTACTGGACCTTCGGTTACGACAGTTACGCGACGATCGTGAACAAGGGAACGATCGTTTCGGACGTGAAAAACAATTATCTCTACGTTCATTACGGCAATACCGAGACGAGCGCGTTTTTGAACGAAGGGGTGGTCCGCGTTGAGAACGGGGGTTATCTTACCGTCAACCGCCTGACGGGCAACGTGGGCGACATGCGGATCGTCGGCGAGGACAGCCAGTTGCAGATCAGCGGGACGGATTACGTGGTGGACCAGGGTTTGACGGTTTCCGGGAAGGGAACGCTTTCGCTTCGCGGGACGTTCACGAACGCCTCGACGATCACGGCGACCAACGCGACGCTTCTGGAACTCGGTTACGACAAGACGAAGGACGCCTGGACGAACACGGGGAGCGTCGTTTCGACGGCTTCGACGCTGAACCTCGGGGGGAACAATCTGACGTATGCGACGCTCGGAACGATCAATCGGACGGACGGCACGGTGCGCTTGACGGGGACCTGGACGGACACGCACCTGACCCTGAACGCGACGACGGGCGATTGGGAACTTTACGGCGGCACGATCAAGGACGGCACGATCAGCACGCTCAATGGCACGGAACTGCTGGTGACCTATGGTGGAACGCTGGACGGCGTCCGCCTGGACGGCACGATGCGTCATACGTATTATTCGCTTAATATCTATAACGGCATTGAAGTAAATGGGACATGGACGGATACCTCCGGTTATAGTAGCTACGTGTATTTTCGCGGCGGGAGCCAGACGATTTCCGGCACGGGCGAAATCGTGATGGCGGGAGGATACTTCTACATTTATGACGGGACGCAGGACAATCCCGTGACGTTGACCATTGGAAAGAGCATCACGGTCCGGGGGCGGGGATCGTGGGGACATTATAGTAATGCGTCGCTCGTGAATGCTGGAACCATTGCGCCGACCGGAAATATGACCATCAACTGCGATTTTGTCCTTGCGGAATCAGGTTACCTGGAATTTGAAATCGGCGGGAACAACAAATCATCACAATATGACACTATTTCAATCTATGGCAAAGCGACATTGAATGGGACAGTTCAGCTCTTCAGAAAGAACTATTTTACGCCTTCGAAAGATGTCAGTTTCGAGGTTTTGACGTTCAGTTCACGAACCGAGGATACTCCGTCGTATGCCGGTTTGAAATTCAGCAACGTCGCGGAGCTGTATCCGGATTTGACGCCGACGACGTTGATTTTCACGGTCGGTTTTTCTTCCGGGGCGAGAGTCGTCGCATTGAATCCGGGCGATAATTCCCCGAAATCCGGCTCAAGTCCGTTTTTCGATGTCGTGTTCAACCAAACCATGAACTCATCGACGTTCACGACAGGCGATCTTGTCGTCGTCGATCCGAAAGGCAAGACGATTTCCGCCAAATCCGTCGTTTCCCTTAACAATGCCAATGATACGTTCCGCGTTTACCTGAATCAGGAGGATTATCTTGAAGGAACGTATCGCGTCACGGTCGGCCCGGATGTGCGGAACCGGCTTGGAAACCTCATGAACCAAAATAACAATCAAATCAACGGAGAGGCTTCCGATATCTTTGTCGGGGATGTCACGCTTCATTTTCCGGACCTTGCGATTTCGATTCCCAATGATTTTCCTCCGCTTACGACGGAATTGGGAATGCCGTTCGACGTTTCATGGGTCGTCACGAACAAGGGCCAGGTTTCCGTGCTCGGAACCTGGACGGATAAAATTTATCTTTCCCGCGAAAATCGCCTGACTTCCGATTCCCTGCTCCTGTCCGAAGTGGTGATGGGGAGTGATTCGTTGCGAAAGTGCCGTTATCCGGCACGGCGGTCAGCGCTGTTGATGGAAAACCGGCTCCTTATGTTCCCGTCAGCATCCATGTCACGAATCGCGGCATCACGCGAATCATTTCCGCGATCACCGACCAGAACGGCAACTGGAAAACCGATTTTATTCCGCTGGAATCCGAAGCGGGGGCCTATACGATCGGTGCCGCGCATCCCGGCGCATCGAGTGCCCCGGTCCAGGACAATTTCACGCTGATGAAAATCGACGTTTCCCCGACCCGGGGAACGTTCCATGTCGTCGAACGCTCGGAAATCACCGGCACTTTTACGATCAGCAATGCCGCGGACGTTGCCGTGACGGGATTGCGTTATGAAATCGTCGGAAAACCTGACAATGTCGAGGTCCAGGTCGAATGGGTCGGAGACTCGCTTGGCGTGTTCAGCAAAAAAGCGGTCAATGTCACCGTCAAGGCAAATGACATGTCGATCCCGGCGGCGAACATGACGTTGCGCATTCTCTCCGATCAAGCGCCGGCCGTCGAAATTCCGCTGACGGTCAACGTTTATTCGGCGGTTCCCACCTTGACGGCTTCCGTCAAGTCGCTGAATACCGCGATGGTTCCCGGATCGCAAAAGAAGGTCGAATTCACGTTGACCAATGACAGCGGAACCGATTCCGGACCGATTGAATTCGTTTTCCCGAACGGAACGAGCTGGATGACTTCCATGGCGGGAAATACGCTCCCGTCGCTTTCGCCGGGTGAATCGACGACGGTCACCCTCCTGCTTTCGCCCACGAAAGGAATGCAGCTCACGAAATACGAAGGGTCCTTTGTCGTGAAATATTCAGGCACGGGCATTTCGATGCCGTTCGCATTCCGCGCCGTGTCCGAGGCCAAAGGCGATCTGGTCATTCACGCGGTCGACGAATATTTCTACTTTACGGAAGAGAAACCGTCTCTCGCCGGGGCGAGCGTGCAGTTGTACGACGCCGTGACGAAGCAACTCGTCTCCACGGGAACGACGGACGCCGGCGGAAAACTCCGGATTGCCCAACTCCCCGAAGGTTATTATGACGTCAAGGTGCAATGCGACAAGCACGACACGTACATGGCGACGATTTACGTCGAGACGGGCGACAACGATCTGGAAGCGTTTCTGCCGCGTCAAACCGTGAGGTACGAATGGACGGTGACGCCGACGACGATTGAAGACAAGTACGAAATCAATCTCGAAGCGATCTTCGAAATGAACGTTCCCGCCCCGGTCGTGACGCTGGACAACGCGAACATCGACCTCTCCGACCTGCTTTATGTCGGCCAGAAAAAGCAGGTCAACCTGACCTATACCAACCACGGTCTGATTTCGGGTATCACTTCCAGCAATGCCGTATTGATTTATTGGCCATTTCTCCCGATATGAGTCTTGTGTTTTTTCCATTACCCGAAACTCGTATCATTCTGGAGGTGTCATGTCGTCGTCCGTTTCCCAGTCTCACCCATCGTCGC
>JAVBQX010000186.1:0-5066 GCA_031548645.1 Thermoguttaceae bacterium | reverse complement strand
TCTTCGCCGATGCGTTTGTCGATCACGGGGCGATACTCCGCGTCGAAAAGATTGTCCGTATAGGCCAGGATCGTTTTGAGTGATAAACGCATGTTCAGTTTTGTCTTATGTCAAAAAAATGTTTGCAGGTCAGTATTTTTTGACGCTTTTCGTGTATAATTCGTGAGACATACGCGAATGATGCAAAAAAAACGCCGACAAAACAACACCATTTTCATAAATTTTTGTGTTGAATTTTTTGTACCATAAGATTGATGACCGTTGGCATCGTTATTGCATAACTAGGTGAACACCAGCAGGGAATAATTTGTGGTTTATTTCCTTACTCGTTTTACAACATAAAGTTATGCAGAATAAACGCCATTATTTTCTGCCAGAAATGGCACGATTTTCCATGCCACTTTCGCGCCGCTGATTGAAAACTGCCACTTTTGACGAAAAAATAGATAAAGGTACGTTATTTATTTTCGCTTATGAAAATATTTCCCAAACGCCGATGCCGATGAGGGAAACACTTGGATACAACGAGGAAGCATTCGATGTATTAAATCAATGAATTTGTTTCAATAAATCATTTTATTCATTTTGATCTTGTCATATATATTTTTGAGTTTTTTGCTAAAATAATTGAATTAAAAGTATTATTCAATAACGATTGAAGGCCATCCGGGTTTAAAGACATGAGTACAGAGCAATCGGTTGATGCCCACCTGATTGAGCAGACGAAGCAGCAGATTCGTTCGCTGGTCAATGAAATCACGCAGTTGTCGAAATCGGACATCGCCCCGGAGGAATTTCACGGCGAGTTTCTGCCGCGGGTCATTTCGGCGCTGGCCGCGGTGGGGGGGGCGCTTTGGACGCTCGACGACGCCGGTTCGCTCGGCCTGGCCTATCACGTCAACATGCGCGAGGCCAAGCTGCACGAGGACGAAGACGCCAACAAGCGTCACAGCCGCCTGCTTTACCGCATTTTGCGTTCCGGCGAAGGGAACCTCGTCCCGGCGCACACCGTTTCCGAAGGCGACGACGAAGCCGGCAATCCGACCGATTTCCTGCTCGTGTTCGGCGTCATCAAAACGGAACTGGAAACCGTCGGGCTGATCGAAATCCTGCAACGCTCGGACACGAGCCTCACGACGCAAAAGGGTTATCTCCGCTTTTTGGAGCAGATGACGAACCTGGCGTCGGATTATTACAAGAACCGCCAGTTGCGGAATTTCGGCGACCGCCAAAACCTTTGGGCCCAGCTTGAGGAATTCACGAAAACGATTCACAAGAGCCTGCACAAGGCCGAAACGGCCTACACGATCGCCAACGAGGGTCGCCGGCTCATCGAATGCGACCGGGTCAGCGTCGCCTTGCGCCGCGGGAACAAATGCCGCATCGAAGCGGTCAGCGGGCAGGACATCGTCGACAAGCGCTCGACGACGGTCAAGCTGCTCGGGCGATTGGCGACTTCTGTCGTGCGCTGCAACGAGCCGGTCTGGTACACGGGTGACACCTCGAACCTGGCTCCGCAGGTCGAACGGGCGGTCGAGGAATACGTCGACGAATCGCACACGAAAATGGTGGCCGTCTTCCCCCTGACACGGCAGAAACTGAGCGACGCGGACCAGGAATACGAAGACCCGAACAAACGCGACAAGGTCGAAGCGCCGTTCGGGGCATTGATCGTCGAGCAGATCGAAGACAGCCGCATCCCGGAACGCACCCGGAAACGCATCGAAATCGTGGCCGACCACGCCTGTTCCGCGATGGGCAACTCGATCGACTACAACAGCATCTTCCTCATGCCGCTCTGGCGGCTCATCGGCAAGTCGAAGCTGCTTTTCACCGCGCGCATGCTGCCGAAAACGATTTCCGTGTCCGTACTCGTGATCGCGCTGATCGTGTTTCTGTGCGTCTTCCCCTGGGATTTCAACATGCACACGCCGGGTTCGCTGGAGCCGTCCGTGAAATCGACCGTTTACGCCCTGGCCGACGGCGACGTCGTCGAAATGAACGCCCGGCACGGCATGAAAGTCGAAGGACCGGTGCTCGACACCGCGACGGGGAGGCTCGTTCCCCGCACGAGACTCGTCCGGTTGAAAAGCACGGACCTCGACATGAAGCGGAACAGCCTCAACGGTGAACGCGACAAGGTGGAGCGGGAATTGGCCTCTTACCGCGACCTGACGACCGGGTCGAGCGGGCTTTCGCCGCAGGACAGGATGAAATATGACGCGCAGATTTTGATTTGCGAGCAGCAGTTGAGGTATTACGGCCAGCAACTGGAATACCTCGACATGCAGCAGCAGGATTTGAACGTTTACGCCCCGATCACCGGCGAGGTGATGGACTGGAACCTGGAAAACAAGCTCATGGGCCGGCCCGTGCGCCGCGGGGAAATGCTGATGGAAATCGCCGACCTTTCGAAGCCGTGGGAACTGGAACTGCTCATGCCGGAAAAGCAGATCGGGCACGTTTTGAACTACAAGAAGAAACTCGACGCCAACAACGAAGGGCCGCTCCAGGTGGATTTCGTGCTGGCTTCGACCCCCAACGAGCGACATCAGGGCGAAGTCATTTCCATCCATGAACGGGCCGAGGTCCGCGGTCAGGACGGCAACACGGTTTTGATCAAGGTCCGCCTGCTCGAACCGGAAAAGCTGCCCGAAGCGCTCCGCCCCGGCGTGAGCGTGACGGCCCGGGTTCATTGCGGCAAACAGCCTGTCGGCTACGTCATGTTCCACCAGGCGGTCGAATACCTGCAAAAGCATGTGTTTTTCTGGTTTTGATGTGGGAGAGGGGCGAGGGATTAGGGGCGAGGGGCTAGGGGTTTGTGAAAGATGGAAGTGAAGAGTTATCGGGATTTGATTGTATGGCAAAAGTCCCTGAACTTGGTGGATATGATCTATGATGCTACGGAGTCATTTCCTTCGAAGGAAATGTATGGTCTTGCCAACCAGCTCCGTCGTGCGGGAGTATCGATTCCATCCAATATTGCTGAAGGCCATGCACGCAGATCGCCCCAGGAATTTAAACGTTTTTTGTCAATCGCAAAAGGCTCGCTTGCCGAAGTCGAAACCCAATTGATCATTGCCAATCGGCGTCAATACTTGCTATCCGAAAAATTCGATGAAATGATGTTACAGTCGAATGAAATCAGCAAAATGCTCGCGTCCTTGATGAGTAAATTGGGAGGAAGGGACTAGGGATTAGGGGCGAGGGGCTAGTAATCAGCCTCTAATCCCTAATCCCTAATCCCTAATCCCTAATCCCTAATCCCTAATCCCTAACCCCTAACCCCTAACCCCTATAGGAAATCAACGATGATTATCCCGACCCTTGTTCTCGTGACGGCCATGCAGTTCGGCGATCCGCAAAGCGGGGCGAAGATCAACGATTTGAGTCATTCGCCCTGGCGGGAAGTCGCGACGGTTCCGGTGTCCTACACGGCGCAATCGACCGAACAGCCGGCCCCGCCGACCGGTCCGACAATGACCGTGCCGAATGAACCTGTGCCGTTGCAACACCCGTCGGGACCGGCGCCGGTCGCGGGAACGGGCACTTTCAATCTTGGCGTCGCCGACCCGGATATTGCGGGCGGTGCCGCGCCGGGTTCCGCAATACCGATGCCGTCATCGGTGCCGCCGGCAAGCTATCCCACTCCCCTTGGGCCGCATGCGACGACAGCCAATGGTAACCCGGTCGCGGGTTACTCTTCGCAGCGAGTCGATTCCGGCCCGACCCGGATTGAGGGCAACAAGGTTTACCTTTCCCGGGCCAGGGTGGAATTCGACAAAATCGCAAAACTCAGCGCTTCGGTCGGCGGCCTGCTCCTGGATTTGAAAACGGTCAAGTGCGACATCCAGGGTAATGTCATGAAAGGCTCCAACGGGCAGCCGATCATGATCGACGTGCAGCGCGGCGTTCTCCTGTTCACCGGCCAGCAGGTCGCCCAATTGGACGATCGTTATCCCAAAGCTCAGTATGAAGTGGCGGTCACCAAACTGGCCGTGGCCCAAAAGGAAGCAAAACAGGAAGTCGGCATCAAATACGCGGAGGCGTCCTTGAGAACTGCGGAAAGTGATTATCGGCGGAGCCTTGATATTGCCGAGCGGACGCCAAAAGCCGTTACCACGGCGGAATTGGAGGTCAAGGAATTCAAGGTCACCGAATCCCGGCTGCAACTGGAAAAGGCCATAATCGACCGCGAAATTCAACAGGAGAGCGTTAAGGTCCAGAAGCAGGAAGTCGAAGTCGCCAATACACAGCTCGACCTGCGCAGGGTCAAGACGCCGTTCAACGCCATGGTCGTCAACGTCATCTCCCAGGTGGGCAACTACCTCAAGGAAGGCGACCCGATCGCCGAAGTGGCCCAGCTTGACAAGCTCAAGGTCATCGGCAACGTCGACGGCAAACTGGTCACGCAGGAACAGGTTGACGCCAAACGAGTCACGATCCGGATCAAGAACCCCGGCGGACAGGTCGAGGAATTCGAAGGTTTCGTTCGCTACGCCGCCCCGAGTTTCAGGGACATGCAGCGCAGTTTTGAAGTGGAAATCGAAGTGGACAACCGCCTCGTCAACGGCTCCTGGCTGCTCAAGGAAGGCGATTTTGTCGATGTGGTTATTCATTTATAAGGGGCGGGGTATTTGGGGCGAGGGGCTAGTAATCACCCCCTAATCCCTAATCCCTAATCCCTAATCCCTAATCCCTAATCCAGCATGGTTACCTTAGCCGACAGTCTTGTTTCCAGTTCCGCACGCAAGTTGCCGATTCGGGTGCGCCCGGACGTCGTCGGCAAGAAGCAGCAGTATCTCGGCCGCAGCTATTGGATCGTCAAGGATCCGATCGGCTCGAAATATTACCGCTTCCAGGAGGAGGAATACGCCATCCTGCGCATGCTCGACGGCACGCGAAGCCTCGACGAGGTCAAGGAAAAATTCGAGGCCGAGTTCCCGCCGCAGAAGATCACGCTGGAGGAGTTGCAGAGTTTCATCGGCCAATTGCACCAGAGCGGGCTGATCGTCGCGGGCGTGCCGAACCAGGGCCACCAGCTTAAAAAACGCGGCGACAAGAAA
>JAVBQX010000149.1:0-22184 GCA_031548645.1 Thermoguttaceae bacterium | reverse complement strand
AATGATCGCCGCCACGCCGCACAAGACGTTGGGCTACCTCCAGTTGGCCGCACTTTACGCGATGGACGGCGAGCGCGACAAGCAGATCGAAATTCTGGAAAAAGCCAACAAGGCCATGCGGTCGAGCGACCTGACCGTCATCGTGACGCTGATTCTGGCCTATCTGGAAAACAACGACGCCGAGAACGCCAACAGGTGCATTCGCCAGATTCACGACTGGGTCGAACGCAGTCGCGGCGTCACCTCGCAGGACAGCATCCGCGCCTGTTTGCAGATGGCTTCGCTGCTGGAAGGGCAGTCGCTGGCCATTTCCAACCATCCAATGGAGGCGATCGCGAAATTCAAGAGCGTATTCGAACCGGCCATCCCGCACCTGGTCGACGTCCGGCTCGTGTACAATTCGATGATGGTTTACGCCCAATTACTGGCCGAAACGCTCAACCTGGATTCGGCGGTCGTGATTTACGAGCAGACGCTGCGATATCTTGAATCGGACACGTACATGACCGATGCGATGAATTTCGCCCGTATGGACCGGACGTATTTCGCGGAAATCAACGCGTTGGAACGACTGGGACAGATGGGACAACTGGCCGCGGTTTTGAGTCGGCAAATCGAATTCCTCAGGAAGGAACTCGCGCAGCAGCCGGACAACCAGCCGGTCCGTATGACCCTGGCCACGGCCCTGTTCCGGCAAATCATGATGCAGCCGACGGATCACCGCGACTGGACGGAGCTGACCGGACTGCTCGACATCCTGCACCAGGAACAGTTCCGCATCACCCCCCCCTGGCAGGTCGATTTCCTGCAGGCGGGCGTCACGTGGGAGAAACTCAGGCATTCGACGGCCTCGCTGGAGGAAGTGCTCATCCCGCTCCGGCTCGCGGAAAACCGTTTCAACGGCGACCTGAACTTCCTCGTCGCGATGGAGGAAACGTATCACAATTTCAACGCCCAAAAGGACTGCGATCGCGTCCTGGAACAGATCCGCACCTTTCCCGAAGGGCTGCCGTACTGGTATTTGATCAAAGCCATGCGGGCCGACCAGGCCGGCAATTCGCTGGAAGCCAAGCGGCTGATCGACGAGGCCCTGGCCCAATTGCCTGAAGCACAAAAAGAGATTTTCCTGACCGTCCGCGAATCCCTGGGCCGGTCTCTTGAGGAAAACGTGAACAGCCTCGTCCGCGAACGGCAGATTCTCGAACAACTGCGCAAGACCAACACGGAAAATCCGACGATCCAGACGCTGTTCGAGCAGGGGTTGATGGAACTGGACTTCGGCAACGGCACGAAGGTCGCCGAGCTGACGACCAAACTTCGCAAACTGGAAGGCAACGAAGGGACGCTCTCGCTGTTCCTCGAATCCGAACGCCTGCTCCAGGAAGCGACGGACGCCAGGGACCCGAAAATCGAAATGGTCCGCACCCGGCAAAAAACCCTGCTCGCCAAACGACCGAACTGGGAATACACGTATATTCTGGCGGCGGACATCGAAGACAAGGTCGGCAACGAACAGGGAGTCATCGACTCGCTGGTCAAGGCCATTGACGCCGGAAACCGCGACCCGATGCGGCACCGCGACCTGATCGAATTGTACGGGCGGAAAGGGCAAACGGCCGAAGCCCAAAGAGCCATGGAACGCAGTGCCGCGTTGTTCCCGAATCTCATGACGGGAATGCACTTCCGTTTCGACCCGCCCTACCAGGCCCTGTTTTTGGATTTCCTGCGTGCCATCCGGCGTGAAGACGCAACCTCGGCGAGGCAAATCGCGGAACAATGGATCACGCTCGCGCAAAAGAACAACGTTCCGCCGGAACAGTTGGCCATTTTCCGGTCGATCATCGGGCAGAATTTTTTCAACATTGACCAGTTGGCCACGGCGGAGAAGTATTTCAAGGAATCGTCCCAGGCGGGCGGCGAGACGGTTTTGCCGCTGGCCAAGTATTACGCCCAAACCGGGAAAATGCAGCAGGCGATCCAGATGGTTTACGACGAAATGACCCGCTCGCAGACGCCGGAAGCCTTTTTGCTGCCCGCGCTGGGACTGATGCGGGATCACGATTACGATCCCGCCTGGGTCGAGCCGTATGACGCCTTCGTCGGTGAATTCGATCCGTCGAAAACGACGGACAACGCCAAACTGTTCCAGTACGTCCAGTATTGGCTGATCCGGGGCATGAACGACCGGACCCTGCCGTTTTACCGCCGGATGAACGAACTGTCGGGCAACAACGTGACCATATTGAATGACCTGGCCTATTTGATCGCGTTCCGCAAATCGGACGACAAGGCGGTCAAGGACGCCGATTTCCGCGAAGCGCGCGGCCTGATCGACAAGGCGGTCAACCTGGAGGAAAACAACGCGATGATCATCGACACGAAGGGACTGATCGTGATGGCGCAGGGGCTTCCCGCCGAAGCGGTGCCGCTGTTCGAGAAGGCCGTCTCGCTGTCGAACCAGTCGATCATCTTCCGCCTGCACCTGGCCGTCGCACAACTCCGCGCAGGCCAAAAAGACCTTGCGGAAAAGGAATTCGCGGCCATCCGGACGCTGCTCGTCCCGCAGATCGAACTGCTGCCGGAACGAAACCGCGATTACACCCGGGAACTGCTCGACGCGTTTCCGGAAAAATGACAACACGAAATCATCCCGCACACCCGGAAGGGAAGGATTGATAATATGACGATCACCCGAACACTGATTTGCCTGGCGTTTATCGTCGCCATCACGTTGGCGGCCAATTATTCCATGTCGCGCTACCAGGCCGAATTGATGGACAGCGCCACGGAATATGTGGAGTTGATGCAGGATATTCCGAAGGAATTCGGTCCCTGGAAACGCACGGAAACGTCCGAGTTGCCGTGGTATGCCGTGGAGCAGTTGAAAGTCAGCCACGCGGAACACTGGACCTACGAAAACACGCAAACGGGCGACCAGGTCAACGTGTCGTTCCTGATCGGCCCGACGGGGCGTCTGAGCGTTCATACGCCGGAACACTGTATGAACGGCGAGGGATTCACGATCCGCGAGGGCCGTCAACGCGAGTTTTTTCCGGAAGGCGGTTCGCAAGCCGACGGTGATTCTTCCGCGAAAAACGAAACGGGCGACGCTTTCTGGCGGGTCCCCATTTCCAACAAGATTTCGCAGGACTACCAAATTGTCGTCTATTACTCGCTGGGAACCGGCAAACGATGGTGGGCCAGGGAAGACCCCCGCAACGAACTTGCGAACTATCCTTTCGTATTGAAAATGCAGGTCGAAGCCGTAACGGGTACCGATTCGGGCAGTTTCAACGCCGCCCGTGAGTTTCTCAAGGATTTCCTGCCGGAAATCGCTAAAGTCTACGCCGACACCGACCTGGAAGGGCGCTACGGGAAGTAGTACCTCACCAAGGCTAAGTTTGTGTGTTCCAGGTAGGGCGGTCTCGCCGAGACCGCCGCAATGACAGCCGCGACCACAGCGCAGCGGAGTGACCGGAGAGATAAGCCGCAACACGGAAAACGTGAAATAGAATTGTCACAAACGGACACGCCTCACACCGGTCACACCGGTCGCTGCGCTCTCTGCGTTCGCGGCTGCCATTTTTGCACGTTGTTTCCTGGCGAAAGCCTAAAAGCATAACGAGATTTTCACGATACCGTCATTGCGTTTCGCTCCATTCCGGCTGCTGTTTCCTGAAAAGCGTTTTTTGCCGTTCGTCGAAAACGCATCTTCACGGATCGTCATGCGTCACCGCCTTTCCATTGATGCGTCGGTTGTCATTTCATAATGATCGTAAAGCTCGAACAGTGCGTTTCGGATATTTCCGCGATGGCGTTCGAAAAGCGAATGACACAGGGCCGGGTCCGGCGGTTCGAGGTCGGGCGAATCGCGGAACAGATACGCGACGACCGCCAGGAGCGTTTCGACGGTCGGCCCGGTTTTCACCAGCACGGGCATACTCCAGGCCGGCTTGTGCGTCGTGATCAAAAGTCCCGCTACGCCTTTTCGGCAAATTCTGCGCAGTCGCATTTTTTGCGTCCAGGCCAGTTGTTCATAGCCGTCAACTACGGCAAGGGGAGGTTTGGCCGGCGTCCCGATTTTGAATTGTGAAACAAGACTGATTTGCCGTTCCCAAAATTCATGCGACAGAAACTTTTGGCCGTCGTGCAAGCTGAAGTGGTTGACGGCATGACCTTTTTCCAAAAGAAAACGCACAAAATCAACCAGAAAGGTCGTCTTACCCGTGCCATGACCGCCGACGATTTGTGATCTGTAATCGAAGTTTTCGTAAATATCATACAATTCACGAAAAATCTCTTGTGAATCTGCATGACTCTGAGAAAAAAGACCGTCACTCGGACGATTCAGCCGATCCGTTTGAAAAACGAAAAAAAATTCCTTTCCGAACAGAAAAGGAATTTTCCCGGGATTTGTTTTTCGTGTCGAAAACGGATTATGCTTCACAATGATCTGGCCAAATATTCACAAGCTTCAGCGTAACTTTATGTACAATTGTCTCTAATTACTGCACTTGTGTCAATCCGCTGCATGACATTCAATTCTGTGACCACGCCAATAGTTGAAATTGTAAAAATTTCATTACATTATCTCTGGTTGGCCATCGGTGCGGAAGCGGAATAATAACTGGAAGTTATGACTGCCGGCGCGACATTTCCGCCAGGAGTGTATCGAGTCGTGGAAGGTGGTGTCGTTTGGATGCTTGTGGCGCCACTTGGTTGTCGGGAAAATTCGCTATTGAGCACCCGTTGCGGATTTGCGGTGGATTGATAACCGTCCGTATAAATTCCTCCACCGGTGCTTCCGCCGTAGTATGATCCTGCACGGCCAAAATCACTTGAAGTTGCGTTAGCAACAGGACTTCCGGTAATATCCGTGTACGAGGCACACATTCTGCATCCAGAAAATGCGACCACACATAACATAAGTACGCAAAAAGAGATAAGACGCAACATTTTTATATTGCTCCACAAATTTCGGGTTGATTATTTCGTTGCCAATAAGCAACATGGTGATGAGAAACGAATATTTAAAATCTCATCGCGTGTGTTACTTATCGGCCGCAAAACCGAAATAATCCTTACAAATGTCGTAAATGGGTGTGATTTTAGAAAGAATGAAGAAAATTTCAGATTATAAACAAAGTTCCTGATGTTCAAGTCTACCGTGCCCCTCCAAATGGCATATAATATATGTCAATCAAGCAAGAAAACAACACAGAGTGTTTTCCTTTTCCAATCCCAAAAACATGCACTTTTGATTAGTTCGATAAATTTTGTTATTAGCAGTTCCGTTGGGGGGGGTTCGCTGCGGCTTTTTCTCCGATATGCCGTATTTTATCCAATCGTTTTATTTCGCTTGCATTAAAGAATTCTCTCATATTGCCCGATTTTTGCATATGTAAAAGTTTTTCTCTTCCTGTATGCACTTTTCGTGATTCGCACGTTTTGCGGATATTATCAGACAATTTGGCATTTGATTTGCTTAGACATTACTTTTCACGTGTAGATTGAAAATCTTTTTGTATATGCGTCAATAATCAATATTCCAAATATTCATTGCCAGGGCAATGACGATTGTCGAAAGTGCAGAGATTTCACTTTTTACGACTTTTGATCAACCAATGTTTGTTTCATAGAATAACAAACGCTTTTCACAATTTTGAATTTTGACATCCACGGCTTGTCAATCCTTGTTACGAAAGTCACACAATTATGGTTATGAACAATAATAATTCAGCCCCGGAGAGTCCGGTTTATTCCCAGCACTCTCCCGCCGCCAAGCCCAATAATCCCATGATAGAGTTCGGTCTTTTTGATCTGTTGACGATCATGAAGCGACAATGGGGGCTTATCGTTTTCGGCATATTGTTTTTCATCGTTCTCGGCATCCTTTACTACGCAAAGGCCGAACGACTTTACAAATCGGAATCGCAACTGTTCGTTATTGAACGAAACGCCGGCGCGGCGGTTGATCCGGGAGCGTCCTCCGTATACTCCAATGTTCAGGACAGTCTCCTGTCGTCGCATATCATGATTCTCCAATCCTCCCAGCTTCTTTCCGAGGCTTATGCGGCACTGAAAGCGGAAAACAATCCGGAATTGCAACGTCTTTACGAGCAGAAAAACGTCATCAAGTACATCAAGGACAATTTGGAAACGTCCAAAGGCGGTGACGGAAGATTGAAGACCGCCATGGTCATCACGGTTTCGTTCACCAGCGCATCTCCGCAGGAATCGGAGGCGGTTCTGTCGGCGGTAGTCAAGACCTACATGGATTATGTGAAAAAAGAATACAGCGATCCGACGGAAAAGATCGCCGAACTCCACAAGGTGTCGAAAGGGGATTTTGACAAACAACTCAAAAAGATCCAGGAAGACATGGCGCAATTCCGAAAGGATCACCCGGATTATCTGTCCCTTTCCGGTTCGGCGGGAACCACGACGACGCAGCACCTCCTTGCACAAAGCATGACCGAAGCGCAGTCCATCAATAAAAAGCTGACGGAATTGAAATCGCAACTGGAATCACTTGAGAAAATTTCCGAAGTGGCGTCCGGCGGCAATGAAAGTGATTTGATCGGCGTCATCCTGGCCAATATTTCCCAGACGGATACGACCAATTCCCTCCTGAAGGACATCATCCAGGGATCGCTTTTCACTTCCAATACCGAAGTGCAGAAGGAAACGGAGTTTTATAAGGCCCAAATCTCGGCAACTTTTTCCGCTTTGCTCAATATACAGATGGAGAAGCATGTCCTGGCGGAAGGCGTTGCCGGTGAAGACAGTCCGCAAATCAGGAAATTCAATTCCCAGATCGCTTTTTTGACAGGCAAGCTGGATGAAATCAAACAGCAGGAACGCGAGGCCGCCATCCGACCGTTTATCACGTCCAATTTCGACCTGCTGGACACATTGAAAACCAAAACCGGCGCTATGATCGCCAGCCATGAGAAGCAATTGCTGGACGTCCAGGCTTCCATAGACACGCTCAACGCAAAGCTCGTCGAGCAGGGCGCCTTGGAACTGGAGTTTGAGAATTTCCTGTCGCAACGGTCCATCATGGAAGAGATGCTCAAACAGACCGGGTCCAAAATCAACGACATGGACAAAATCGTGTCGTCCGTCGGCCTGAATGTGGACCAGATTGAAAAACCGAAACTGGCGGAAAAACCGGTTTGGCCGAGTTTGATCATCATTCTCGGTTTGGCCGGGGTCGTGGGCGTGTTTTTCGGTTGTGCCTTGGCCTACCTGGTCGACCTGATGGACAGGACATTCCATTCCCCCGCGGAAATCGGCAACATGGTCGGCTCGCCCGTGCTGGCCCAGCTTCCGAAACTGCACTCGATCCAACGCAAACGCAAATGGCTGCGTTCGCCGAAAAAACTCGGACTCATCGCGTCCGAGGTGGTCACGCATCACAAGCCGAAGTCGCCCGAAGCGGAAGTGTTCCGCGGTTTGAGGACCTCGCTCCTGGTCGGCATGAAAATGCAAAACCAGACCATCCTCCAGGTCACCAGCACGAATCCGCACGACGGAAAGACGACGATCGCGACCAACCTGGCCGTGTCGATCGCCAACTCCAACCGACGCGTGTTGCTTGTCGACGGCGACCTGCGTTCCCCGAACCTGCATTCGATTTTCGGAATCGCCAACGGCACCGGCCTGTCCAATTACCTGCACAAGGAAAAACAATTTGACGACATCCTCTTGACCTCGCCGGTGGAAAACCTGACGCTCGTCACCGCGGGCACCAACTGCAAGGATCCGGCAGAAGTCCTCTCGTCGCCGCTATTCAAGAAATTCCTGGATGAAGCCAAGGAAAAATTTGACCTGGTTGTCCTGGACACACCGCCCGTGCTGGCCGTTTCCGACACCTGTATCATGGCGTCCGAAGTCGACAATGTCCTGCTGACGGTCCGGGCCGTCAAGAACGGTCGTCCTTCCGTCATGCACGCCGTTCACCTGCTACGGGAAGTCGGAGCCAATATTTGCGGGATCGCGGTCAACACCTTTCGAAGCCATCGCTTTTACAACACGCACGGAGACTCCCGGGAAAGTTATGGTTATGGCTATGGTTACGGCTACGGATATGGTTACGGACGCGGCTATGGATATGGTTACGGTTATGGCAACACCTATGGATACGGTTATGGCGACGACAAAGACGACGAAAAACCGTCCCGGAAAAAGCAGAGTGCGTCCGCCGTTTCCTGAGACGTCCGCCGCCATTTATGGCGTTTCGGCGTACGAGAAAGCGACTGCCTTCGGGTTTTTGTGACTTTCCTGAATCGCAGTGCATGAAAGACATGAGGGGAAACCCTTGTGTCTTTTTTTTACGCGCCGCCATCAATCTCTGCCCCGCATTTGGTTCCGCTGTTCTTTTACCGTATCTGCTGGTATAATCAGTTTTTGAAATACCATTGTTTCCCGCCGGAGAGCATTCATGATTTCGAAATTTGCCGTTGAGAACCGGGTCACCGTCGGCTTTTGCGTCGCCCTGATCATTTTGGGCGGCATTTGGTCCTATTGCTCGATGGGACGCCTCGAAGACCCGGAATTCACGATCAAAACGGCCGTCGTCGTGACCATCTACCCCGGCGCGACGGCCAAAAACGTCGAAGACCGTGTCACGTCGACCGTCGAGCGATACATCCGCAAGGTCAAGGGCGTCGAGACGATCCGCTCGATTTCGCGGCCCGGACTTTCGATCATTTACGTCGACCTGCTGACGGCCATGCCGCCGAAACAACTGCCGCACGCTTGGCAGGATCTGCGTAACAAGATGGGCGACGTCAAAACCGAACTGCCGCCGGAAACGCTTCCGCCCATCGTGCAGGACGACTTCGGCGACGTGTTCGGCGTGATGCTCGCCCTGACCGGGGACGGTTTTTCCGACGCCGAACTGCACCAGCGCGCCAAGGAACTGCAAAATCACCTGTTCTGCGTCGACCAGGTCGGTCGCGTCGAACTTTGGGGCGAACGGAAGGAGTGTATCGAAGTCGAAATGTCGCGAGCCCGGATGAGCGAACTGGCGATTCATCCGGCCATGATCATGTATGCTTTGGCCGGTCACAATTTGCAGTTCGACGCCGGCGAAATGACGCTCGGGCGGCAGCGGGTCCGCATCGAACCCTCGGGCGAGTTCGCCTCCGTCGAGGAAATCGGCAACCTGATCATCCCGAACAGCCTGAGCGGCAACATGCTCCGGCGAACGACCGGCGCGCTGGCCCCCGTCATTCCGCCGCAGGTTGCCGGGACGGCCCAGCAACTGCTCGGCAACGACAGCCGCGCTTACGAACCGATCCGCCTGCAGGACATCGCGACGATCCGCCGCACCTACGTCGATCCGCCCTCGAAAATCATGCGTTCCAACGGCAAGCCGGCCGTCGTGTTGGCCATCGCGCCCGTCGCGGGCGGCGACGTCATTAAAATGGGCGAACTCGTCCGCGAACGCGTCGACCAGGTGCTCAAAACATTTCCCGTCGGCTACGAGGTCGATACGGTCTGTTACCAGCCGGACAACGTCGTCGTTTCGATCAAGGCCTTCGAAAACAATCTTCGCGAGGCGATTTTCATCGTCACGCTCGTCGTGCTGGTCGCCATGGGGTGGCGCAGCGGGCTGATCATCACGAGCAGTCTTTTGATCGTCATGCTCGGGACGCTCTGCATCCTCATGCCGATGGGCGTCGTCCTGCAGCGCACCTCGCTGGGTTCGTTCATCATCGCGCTCGGAATTCTGGTCGATGACGCGGTCGTCGTCGGCGACATGATATTGGTCAATATGCAGCGCGGCGTTCCGCGCAAACAGGCCTGCATCGATGGGGCGCATCACGTCGGCAAACAACTGCTCGGCGCGACCGTCGTCGGAGCCCTCGCCTTCTGGCCGATCTATCTTTCGCCGGACATGACGGGCGAATACGCGCGCGACCTGTTCATCGTGATCGCCATTTCGCTGATGATCAGTTGGTTCGTCGCCATGATTCAAACGCCGGTGGCTTATTTCATGTTCATTCCGGACCAACCGCCCGCGTCCGACGGTGTGCACGGCGGGCCGGTCTACCGCACTTACCGCCGCCTGCTCAACCTGGCCCTGCACCACAAAACCGTTGTGCTGGTCACGATGGTTATCGCCGTCGTCATTTCGGGCGTCATGTTTCGGCATGTGCGCAAAATTTTCTTTCCGCCGGCGCAGCGGACGCAATTTCTCGTCGAATACCGCCTCCCGGAAGGCGCGTCGATCAGCGCTGTTTCGGACGATTTGAAACGGATCGAACAGTACCTCGCCGGTTACGAACAGGTGACGCAGGTTTCGTCGTTCATCGGCTGCGGACCGCCGCGTTTTTACCTGCCCTACGAGCCGGAAATCGTCAACTCGGGCTACGGCTGCCTGCTGATCAACGTCAGGGAGATGCGGGACACGGTCGATTTGATCCTGCCGGTGACCGAATGGCTGACGAAAAATTTCCCCGACCGGACGCAGGTCTCGCAATTCAGCCTAGGGCCGTCGACGAAAAACGACGTCGAGGTGCGTTTCGCCGGTCCCGACGGGCAGGTGTTGCGGCAACTTTCGGAAAAAACCAAGGCGATTTTCCGTGACAGTCCCATCGCCGCCCGGCCGCAGGACGACTGGCGCGAACGCGTCCCGACCTGGGTGCCGGAATATTCCCGGGCCAAGGGCCTGCAAACGATGATCAGCCGCACGGAAATGAACCTCGCCCTGCGATGGGCCACCGAAGGCATCCCCTCCGCCGTTTACAACGAAGGGGACAACCTGCTGCCGATCCTTTTGCGCGGCACGGAACAGGAACGCAACAGCATCGAACAGGCGACCAACATCCCGATTTGGGGGCTTGGCCCGCAAAGTGTTCCGCTGGCCCAGGTGATTTCGTCGAACGAAATCGAATGGCGCGAGGCCGAAATTCAGCGCCGCAACGGCACACCAACCATCACCGTGGGCTGCAACGCGCGATTCGGCTCGACCTGGAACGAGTTGTTCGGCGGCGTCCGCGAAAAAATCGAGGCGATGGAAGTGCCCGCGGGATACACGATGGAATGGGGCGGCCAGTTTGAAAAATCGAACGAATCCCAGACGATCCTCATGGGCCAACTCCCGATCGCCCTCGTTTTCATGGGCGTCATCGTCGTCATGCTTTTCAATTCGCTGCGGCAGCCGATGATCATCGTGCTGACCTTCCCGCTGGCCTTGATCGGCGTGACCTTCGGGCTGCTCGTGACGGGCATGCCCTTCGGTTTCATGGCCCTGGTCGGAACGATGAGCCTGCTCGGGATGATCGTGCGCAACGGCGTCGTGCTGATGGACCAGATCGACACGGAACTGGCCAAAGGCGATTCGCCCTACGATGCGATCGTCGACGCGTCGATCGAACGAATGCGGCCCGTCACCGTGGCTGCCATGACGGTCATCGTCGGGATGATGCCGCTGCTGCGCGATCCGCTGTTCAACTCGATGGCCGCGGCGATCATGTTCGGGTTGATTTTCGCGACGGTGCTGACCCTGTTCGTCGTGCCCTGCCTCTATATGATCTTTTTCCGAATTCCTTTGCCGGAAAAGAAGGAGAAATAAACCAGTCCTTACGCATCATTTTTCGGCGAAAACCTTACGTATCAAGTAACCATTACCCACTGGAGTTGCGGCACACTAATCATATTTGAAATACTGCAATTAGCGCCGCGAACTTGTTTTGACCTGATTTTCATGAGGAATGAAATATTTCGTTGATTCTTTGTTCACAATTTCCGGGTGCTACTGGAAACTGGTTTGGTAATGTGGTAAAATTTTGATTGTCGTATTAGACGAGTCTGGCTTGTAGTGCGCCTATTCCGTCTCGTTTCGAGCCGGTTGCCGCCTTGCCGCATCATTCTGAATATTCACATTCCAAGTTCAATTAACCTTGAGGAGTATAAAGATGGTCAACAAATCATCACGTCGTGATTTCATCAAAACATCGGCCGCCGTCACCGGTCTCGGTTTCTGGGTCGCCGCGGGCAATTCGTTGAAAGCCGCCGATTCGCCGAACGAAAAGCTGGGCATCGCCGCCGTCGGTATTGGTGGCAAAGGCAGCAGCGACGTCGACAACGCCGCGCAATGGGGCAATGTGGTCGGCCTTTGCGATATTGACAAAGGACGGCTTGCCGGGAAGAAAAACACCTACAAATCTGCGGAAACCTTCCTCGACTACCGCGAAATGCTTGAAAAACTCGATAAAAGCATCGACGTGGTCGTCGTCAGCACGCCGGACCACATGCACGCCCCGGCCGCGCTCATGGCCATGCGCATGAAAAAGCACATGTACGTCCAAAAACCGCTGACCCGCACCATTTATGAAGCCCGCAAGATGGGCGAAGTCGCCAAGGAAATGGGCGTTTGTACCCAAATGGGCAACCAGGGCTCCGCATTCCCCAACGCCCGCAAGTCCATCGCCCAAGTTCGCGCCGGGCTTCTCGGCGACATCAAGGAAGTGCACGTTTGGACCAACCGTCCGGTTTGGCCCCAAGGCATTGCCCGACCGACCCTCCAAACCTTCGAAGCGGACGCCAAGGCCCAAAAGGCTGAGTTGATGAAATCCGATGACGCGGATGAAGTTGAAGAAGGCAAGGCCATGGACATCGCCAAGATGGTTGCCGAAAAGAAAAATCAGATCGCAGACGATTTCAAAAAAATCGACTGGGAACTCTGGATCGGCGCCGGCAAATACCGTGATTTCTATCCGGGCCAGTATCACGCCTTCAATTGGCGCGGCTGGTGGGACTTCGGCAGCGGCGCCCTCGGCGACATGGCCTGCCATACGTTCAACATGCCCTACTATTCCTGCGACCTTCGCAACCCGACTTCCGTCCAGGCGGTCACCAGCGGGCACAATTTCGACAGCTTCCCGTCGCGCTCGAAAATTTTCTTTGAATTCCCGGCCAACGACTGGCGTTCGGCCGTCAAGGCAACCTGGTATGACGGCGGAAATCTGCCCGACGCCGAGTTGCTGAACTCCTACGGGTTCGAGAATCCGCGCATCAGCGGGGCTTTGATCATCGGCGAAAAAGGCGCCCTCTACACCTACGACGATTACTGCCGCACCTGCCAGTATTCCAAAGGCGTTGAGGACATTCCGGGTGTCGAATATCGCCCGAACTCGTTCATCGATGAAATCGGCAACAACGATGTGGCCCATTCCATGGAATTGTTCGAAGCCATCCAGAAAAACGATCCGTCGATCTGCTTCTCCAACTACACCGACAACGGCGGTCCGCTCACCGAGACCATTCTCTTGGGCAACCTCGCCGTTTGGGCCGCCAGCGAAGCCAATGAAATGGGCGAAAAGATCGAATGGGACGCCGTCAACCTGAAGGTGACCAACAACGTCCAGACCGCCGGCGTCGTCGAACTGATCAAGCCGGAATACCGCGAATGCAAAGGCAAGGGCTATCGGCTCGACTGATTTCCCATAAGGCACACACCAGCCCCAAGCGTCAGCGCGGGGTGATGCCGCAATCAGAGCCCGAAGCGTAAGCAAGGGGCAAGAATCAGAGCCGCGACAGTGATGGAGCGGTCATGACGTTGGTTGACATGGCATAACTCATTTCCGATACAAGGGCGGTTACATCGTAACCGCCTTTTTTTATGACACGTCACGTGTCAGCAACGATTCAAGGAGCGACAACGTTTCGTCCGTTGCCCCCAGATGAAGTCGCACGAGCTGCCGGGCTCTCTGCCCCAGCGATTCCGCGAATTCGGGCTCATCAAGACAGCGTTTGACGAATGACGTCAAGTCGTCTCCATCCCGCACGACGATGGCGGCCTGATCGGCCAATATGAGCGAAACAATGTCGCGGAAGTTCTTCGTTTTCGGACCGAAACTCACCGCCGCACCGTAGGCCGCCGGTTCCAGCATGTTCTGGCCGCCGCGTGTGCCCATGCTCCCGCCGACGAAGGCGATGTCGGCCATGCCCCACCAGGCCCCCAGTTCCCCGACCGTATCGACCAGAATCGGTTTGCACGCGGTAACGGTCCGTTGTTGATGTTCTACCGGAATGTCCGGGGGCATTGCCGGGTTGGGACGCAATTCGGACCGCCGAATCCAACAGGCGGGCGATTCGCCGACACGACGGTTGAGCATTTGCGTCACGGCGTCGAAACGTTCCGGGTGACGCGGGACGAGAATCAGCCGCAGTTTCGGGTGAGAATTCCGCAATGCCAGCCACGTATTGACGGCCAGTTCCTCTTCGGGGTCCTGCGTGCTGCCCGCGAGAAACACGGTTTCGCCGGGCGCGATGTCCGCCAGTTGCCGGAGCGTTTGCGTCGCAGGATTGTTCCGGTCGGTCTGCGCATTGTCGAATTTCAGCGACCCCGTCACATGCACCGCGTCCGGTTTCACCCCGAGGTTGCGGAACCATTCGGCATAGGTTTCGCCCTGTACGCACACGAGATCAAGTTGCCGCATGACCAAACGCCAGAACGAACGGATGATGCGGTAACGCGCGTAACTGCCGTCGCTGATGCGGCCGTTGATCAGGGCGATGCGGATGCCCGAGGTCTTGCAGTACATGATCAGGTTGGGCCAGGTTTCCTGCTCGGCGAGAATGAGCATGTCCGGTTTGAGACGGCTTATCGCGTTGCGGACGGCCCAACTGAAATCCAGCGGCGCGTAAAAGACGGTGTGTCGTTCGGCGTATAGTTTTCGGGCCACGGCGAGCCCGGTCGACGAGGTGGTCGAGATGACGCATTGCCAACCGGGATGTTTTTCTTCGATCTGACGCATCAGCGGTCGGAGCAGATTGACTTCGCCGACGCTGACGGCATGCAGCCAGACGCGTTTCGTTTCGGCGGTTTCATCCGAACGGTCGGGAAACCCGGGGACGTGCCCGAGCAACTTGGTCCGCCAGCCTTCGCGGTACTTTTTGAGTGCGAACGAGCGATATAACAGTAACGGACCGAGGGCGATCAGGGCCAGAAGGTAACCCAGGTTGAAACACCACGAAGCCAACCGCAGCCCCCAGGGAACGGATGTTGTCTCGTTCTGTTTCCGGCTGTTCATCCCGGCACTCCTTTACCCTTTGCCCGACGATTCTGTTGAGGTGGCATTATCGCTGAACGCAACGTAACCGCACGATTCCGCCTCTCATTTTTTCAGGTCGGCGATGTAAAAGCTGCCATAGGTGTGTACGCGGCATTTTTGGTGCAATTCGCGGGCCTGGTCCTCGTGATAGGACAGCACGTCGCGCAATTGCTTTTTCTCGCCGTTGATTTCGACCGGCACGGTGTCAATGTATTCCGTCCGCAGGCCGCCGCTCCGCCATAGGATGCGCGTGTTCGGGGCCGAACGTTTGATAATCGCGTCCCATTCGGAAACCAGCGCATCGTAATAACGGTCGGACAGCCAATCCATGTGGTCGAGCAGCACGTAACGCGAGATGGTGACGTCTTCATTTTTCCGCAGGAACCCCTCGACGGTGTCGGTGTGCGTCGAAACCTTGTCGACCAGTCCCGCCTTGAGGGCCTCGAAATTCTTCTCTTCGAGATATTCCGGGCAGCAGGTCGGCGTGTAACTTCCGGTGGCGTAAACCCGCCAGAAATAATTGTCCGAAATCGGCAGTTCGGCGAACACCGCGTCAAGGCCGTCCTGGATGAATTTGATGATGCCGCCTTCGTACTGGTTTTCGATCTGCATGCGCTGGGCCCGCGGCACGCCAAGCATCGAAAGCGTCGTGTCGCGGTCCATCATGTACTTGACCAGCCGCGACCAGAGTTTTTCGCGGATGCGGCCGTACCAGATTTTCCGCTGTTCCTCGACCGATTCGGCCTCGAACAGATCGTTGGCCGCCAGCCGGAACCGGGCCACGCGGTCGATGTAAACATTGAACGCCCGGGCAAAGGCCCCGGAGGTTCCGCAGAAATAGAAACTACGGCGTTTACCCGCGAAAAACCGCTTGATGCGTTTATCCCAATAGCGCCGCGACCAATCGTTAAGCTGGTCGCGCAACTTGGCGCGATAAATCGCCTTGACACCATCGAGCCGCCCGATCCCGAACATGCGAAAAAACGTCCAGTAATCGAGGCTGCGAATCCCGGCCATTTTCAGGTCAAGCAGGGCGTTTTGCCGCGGGTTCATGTCGATGGCGTAAACGCGTTTCAGGTCGGTCAGGGCGTAGGACAGGGCATTGCAGCCGGCCGAAGTGATGACCAGCAACGAATCGTCGGAAGTTAGCTCAAGCGCGGTCTTGTCAAGCCGCGGGTCCTCCCAGCAGGTGTTGTAAACTAAGTTATTGCCATGTACGTAGTTAAAGACACGGCCACTGATCCATTCCCCCACAAAATTCATGCGTACGCCTTCTCCCGGGATGTTTTTGATTTAAGATCGACAATTAATATGCAATCCGGCAATTGATATTATAACAAAATATCCCAAACCAACAACATATTTCAACATTGGAAAACCCTGATTCCAGGGGCCCTTTTTCGTCAATCGCTGAAACCGGCAAAAAAATGCGTGCCGCCGCCCTGAAAGTGGTGATTTCTTCCTGCATTTTGTGTAAAATGTCAGGTTGCATGACACTCATCATCGTGCTTGAAGAAACGACATTCCGTTTCCTACAATACAAAAACCTGAATTTAAAATACGTGAAAGGTTCAAAGATGCAACGCAGCATTCCACTTTTGGCCGCGGCGATAGCCGTCTGTTTGTTCGGGCAAGCCCGAGCCGCCGACAAGGTCACCTCCAAAGAATTCAAAATTCCCAATCTGGCCGTGGTCGCACACCGGGGATTTTCGTTTGAATATCCGGAAAACACGATCAGCTCGGCCCGCGGCGCCATCAAAGCAAAAGCCGAAGGTTGTGAACTCGACGTTTACAGTAGCCGCGACGGCGTCATTTTCGCCATGCACGACGGTTCGTTCAACCGCACGACCGACGTCAAATCGGAAATCGTCGATGGCAAGGCCAAGCCGGTGAAATTCAACGAATTGCCCTTTGAGGACATTCGCCGACTGGATGCCGGGAGCTGGAAAGACGCGAAATTCGCCGGTGAAAAAATCCCGACGCTTGACGAAATGCTCGCCGTGCTGAAAAAATCGGACTGCTGGCCCGTCATCGAAATCAAACAGGCCGGCATTGAGCAACAGGTCGTCGACGCCGTGAAAAAGGCCGAACTGGAAGACCGGACCGTGATCATCGCCTTCTCGAAGGACGTGGTGAAGAAAATCCGCAAAATCGCGCCGACGTTTCCGGTCGCCTGGCTGTGGGGCGACAAATGGGAAAAGAGCGACAAGGAACTGGTCGATTTTCTCGTCGCGGGCGCCAAAGAAGTGGACACCAACATGCTTGATCTGGCTCATACCCACATGTCCGACGCGGTGATCAAGGGGCTCAACGACGCGGGCATTACCGTTTGGTGCTGGACGGTCGACGATCCGGTTCGCATGAAGGAACTCCGCAAGGCCGGCGCCGTCAGCATCACGACCAATCGTCCGGACATCGCGCGACCGTAATTAGGGTAGGGCGGTCACGCCGTGACATAACCAGAGCCCAAAGCGTCAGCGAGGGACATGAAAATTATCACAAAAGGAGAAGCATCCGATGCAAAAGAACGTCACCGCAATGATTCTGGGGCTGTTCCTGCTGACCGGAACGGTTTTGGGTCAGGAAAAAGCGGCCTTTCAGCTTTCCGATCTCGTCTCGCCGGAAGCCAAAGCCGTTGTGCTTGGCACCGGCTACGGTTTCTGCGAAGGCCCGGCCGCGGACGCCGTCGGGAACATTTATTTTTCCGACGGCATGAAAAACTCGATTCACTTTTACGCCTACGGCCGTCCGGTTGAGATTTTCGTCGGCAATTCGCTCGACGCCAACGGCATGATGTTCAACCGCGACGGCAAACTCGTTTCCGTCGAAGGGGCCGCCTATCGCATCGTCGAATTCGACATGCGCACGAAGAAAAAACGCGTCCTTGCGAATAAAATCGACGGCACGCATTTCAACGAACCGAACGACCTCGCGATTGATTTTGAAAACGGCTTTTACTTTACCGACCCGAACTACGGGCATCGCGGACAGAAAACCGTCATGAAGGAGGACGTGTATTACGTTTCGAAGGACGGCGAGGTGACCCGTGTTTCAACGGTATGTAAAAAGCCGAACGGCGCGCTGCTCACCGCCGATTGCAAAACGCTTTTCATCGGCGACAACGGCGGGACGAATATTTACAAATACGACGTGCTCGGGCCGGGCAAGCTGGCCAACGAGACGGTTTTCGTCAATGATGCCGGCGGGTCGGACGGCATGACGCTCGACGCGGAAGGCAACCTGTACGTCACCTGCGGCGGCAACGGCATCAGGATTTATGACAAGACGGGCAAACACATCGGCAACCTCGACGCGGCATACGGCATTCCGTATGCGTCGAACTGCGTATTCGGCGGCCCGGATTTTTCGATCCTGTACGTCACCTCGCGCGACAAGTTTCTCGGCATCCCGATGAACGTCAAGGGCATGCTGCCCCCCTGCGCCGGAATCAAAGCGCCGTGATTGCCGCAACCGGAGCCCGAAGCGTCAGCGAGGGACGAAAATCAGAGCCGCGACAGTCATGAAGCGGTTGCGTTAAGGTTCAAACCCGGGCGGAGGTTCACTCCACTTGCGGGTCGGTTTGGGGTTTTCGACTTACCCACCCGCAAACAGGAGCCGCCTGTTCCTGCTTGCGTGATGAGGTCGGCAAAACGCGGTCATTCAATCAGGCCCAGTTTCTGCAAAAATTCCGTTTCGCTTTCGGATTTGGCGGCGATGTCGTATTCGCGGATCGCTTTGTACAACTCGCGGAAAGGAGCCAGCAACTCTGTTCCGTAGCACCCGCGTGCCCTGTCGCAAATGCTTTTCGCCATGCAGGTGCGCTGGATTTCGTTCATGCCGACGAACCATTCCTTCAGTTCGTCCAGCACTTTTTCGTCCTTCGTGTCGCAATACTGGATCAATATCCGTGTCAGGCGAATCTCGTCACGCATCGTGCTCGGCGTGATGCTTTCTTCAAGCTCTTTCCAACCCTGCCAGGTTTCCGGGGTGTTGGGGGGGCCGGGATAACGGTTACCTTGACGCAATGATACGATCATTTTCTGAAGAGAAATTTTAGACTCGATTTTTTTCTGAAAATCAGGATTTGTTGTCCTCCATGTCCAAATTTTAATATTAGGCTGATCTTGATACATAATCACATTAGGAAGAAAATCTTTAGGAGTATTTTGGTGCCATTTTTCAATCAATCTTGACTCTGTGTTATTACGGTTGCAAAGAAATAAATCATAGTCTAGGTTAATTATTGCTTGCTCATAATCCGCATACTGTCCTTGTGACACTGTTGTATTAATTGCTGTTCTTAATGAAATACTTTTTCCTTCTGGCGGAATATCCTGAGCCCATTTTTGCCAAGATGAATCGAATAAATCTTCGAGTGGCGGAATTGATAGCGAATACGCACCGATGATACGTTGTTGATCAGGAAGTAATTCTGTATGTACCAGAGAACGGAGAGATTCTACGTAAAAATATTTTTCAAAAAGAAATGGAATGCCAGGGCCTTGAAGACAAAAACGCACCGTTGCCAATCCAAATCCATCATCGAAATATTTGCATGGGATATATAAAGTTTTTTCATGGTGATTATGAGCATAAATTGTGACATATAATGTATCGCCTGGACTGACGACTTCAGGGTGACAATTCATTGAGAATTGAGGATATGGATACTCAACAACATCTGAACTCGTTACGCCAAGCAAGCATGTGAGTAAAACATTTAATATCATGATCAAACTCCTAATTCCTTGCCCGTGAATGAAATTGTATTTGCTGAATATCAACATCAAGAAACTTATTGTTATCCGGAATCAAACTTGTTGCAGGTGAAATTGTTCCAGCTCGTACTCCGCTTGTTCCATCAGACTCAGTAATCAATGCATGGGCAATTTCGTGTAAAAGAGTGTGGCGAATAAATGTTGTAATTTGCTCCGTGGTATAAGCCGAATTCCATTTCGCCATGTCTTTAGTCATTTCTTGATAACACAGTAGAATGGTGTTTACTCCAGGAACAAACGCGCCATATATTTTATTATCAATTGACGAAATCATGACTATTCTCACCGTCCAGAAATTCTTTGTATTCCAAGAAAATTCCATGTCACGGCCACTTGTTTGCTTTGAAATACTGGGATTTGGCTCAAAGGGAGTATTTGTGCCGGGTTTGGACTTGCACACCTTATCGAATTCTGACCATCCGATAAAAGGAACACTTAGGGGATCATGGCTTGTAAAATTTGGTTGATATTCATTTGGGGTATAGTTACGAGGTACAACACAAGCCCTGGCAAGTTCAGTAACTACAAAATCGTTTAAATAATCTAATGGCGATGGAGGAGAAATTTCAACTGAAGTGTTATTAACATAATATTTTAGTGCATCGCATTCCACATTCAGCGTTCTCCAAACGGTGAGTATGGCAGTCTGGTGTTGCGAGTCGAGCCAGGAATATCCGACGGGGGGATTGCCGGGCGAGGTGGTGGTCACATTGGGGTTGGGACGCATCAGCCAGGTGTAAATTTTGTTCATCGGAATGTTGGCACTGGTGCAACCGGAAAGCAAGGCGGCCTCTTCCGAGTAACACCGATAATTGTCCACACCTGCGGAATTCGGATGCGCGACCACGATATAATTGTCGCCCGCATGGGCCGAGGTGATTTGAAAGCCCTTACTTTTCATCGTTCCATCCGAAGCGATAAACGTGAGTTTGTTGCCGCCGCTGGAAAATGACATCGCACCAAAATTATCACCGTAATTCGGCACAAACACGTCAGGTGCCGTTTCTGCATGGGCGTTCTTGGGATCAAATATCCTGAGATGCACCGTGCCTTCCATGCCGATGGGAATGGCCGCGGCCAGCGTGACGCGGGCTTCCACCTTGTCATAGTTCGGACTTGTCGGCGACGTTTGTTCCGGGAAGGTCCGATACGCGCCGCCGTAGGATTCCAATTTCGCCAAATCCGCCGCCGTCTGCGTGCCGGGATTGCGAGTCCCGGATTCCGCCCGTGTCACCCACTGGACACTCGCGATCCCTGTCACGCCCACCCTTGGTTGGTTTGCTGTCGGTGTGGGGGAGACGGGCATGGTGATGACCTTGGTGACGGCGTGGGCGTCCATTGTCGCGTTGCCGACGGTGATGCTGCACGCGATGCGATGGTCGCCCGGCCCGGGCATGCCCGTCGCATAGGGCCAATGCGGAATCGCCGGATTTTGAATCGCGCCATCATCCGGCCCGCCGCCCGACTCGAAAGACGGCGGACCGTAATTCGCGGCCGCAAAATTACCGTTCCCGCCCGACACCGAAAAACGCACGCCGTAAATATTCTCCGGCTTCAAGCCGCTTGTCGCGCCGGCCGAGGCAATCGCGGGTTCTATGATCGGCTTCCAGCGATATTCGTTTTCCTGCCAAAGCAATTGCCAATTCGTTCCTTTATCCTCGACGACATGCCAGCCTGAATCGCCCGTCCCTTCGCCCCAGGCACGCTCCTCAATCTGAAAACCGACGATGCGAATCGAATAAACCGCGATCGTCATGGAAGCGCTTGTGTGATTGTTTGCGCCTGTCACCGTGACGGTTTCCATGCCGGATGTGCCCGTGGTGGTGATCGTCAAACTTTGGCCGCTTACCGATGCCGTTGCAATTCCGCCTCCACAAGCAATGGTATAAGACAGATCGCCACCCTCGGTACAACAACCGCAAAAATATTCACTGAGCGAAATGGTTTCCGACGCCGCCGGATTGTTATCGGCTGCAAGATAGACGTCGATAATGGGAGGCGTCGTGGGCGGCGCTCCCGTCGGGCCACCGCTGAAATGAATGGCGCAGTCGCCGGAATCACCGCCGGAATCGTCACCGCCGCCGCACATGGCCATCATCATGCCGTCGTCGTCAACGGCGACAGGTTCGTCGATGAATTCGAGTTGCGAGATTTTTCCGTGTTCGCGGGCTTGCGGGAAGTTTTCCAGAGCGGAGCAACAGGCGGCGTCCACGTCATGCTCGTGTTCCGCCTGATGCGATTTGCGTTCGTTGAAGCGTCGAAGCGAGGCGAGCACGTTTTCGTCGATGTCCGGCGCGACCCGTTGCAAAGTGTGAAAAGCCCGGAATTCCTCACG
>JAVBQX010000295.1:0-8265 GCA_031548645.1 Thermoguttaceae bacterium | reverse complement strand
AACACGCGGCTGGTGACCTTCGGGGTTTACCTGGTGTGGGGCGGCGTCCTGTGCGCCGGACTGTGCCTGCTGCGAGCGACGCTGCGTGTGCGCGTGATTTACGTGCTGGCCGTCATGGGGCTGGGGACGCTGCTCGTGCTGACGCCCCGGCTGGAGATGTTCGCCGGACTGTTCGACGAGGCGGTCAAGGCGGGATTCTGGGTTTTCGTCATTTACCTGATCGTCGGCATCAAACGCAGGGCGCAAAGATCAAAGCGCAGAGTGAAGAATGCGTTGCCCACGTCAACTGCGCTCGTTTTGCTCGCTTCGGCGCTGTGCGTCGGGCCGACCCGCGCGGACGACGCCGGGGAACGGCCGATTTCGCTGCCGGACGACGCGATCGTCGCGTTTTACGACGCCGAAACGTTGCTCGTGACGCCGCTATTGAAAGACGGGTTGCCCGATCCGAAAATGCTCTCGCAGCCGGGCCAGAAAATGCTCGTGCCTTATGCGAAATACGTCGAGCTTTGGAACCTCGTGCATCCGGGCGAAAAGGTCGAGCCGGTGGAAAAGCCGCCGGTCGATTACGTTACGACTTTCGGCAAATATCGCGCGACGCTCGCCGCGACGGACGAACTGGCCGTCAACGGCAAGGCGGAAATCGAAGTGCTCGCCGACGGCCCGGTGCTGTTTCCGCTGCCGATCGGCCGGGGCATTTTGACAGCGCTGAACGTCGACGGGAAGAATGCCGAAGTTTCGATTTCGAACATGACCCCGGTTCCGTCGCCAGCGCCGCCTGCCCAGACGGTTTCCCCGCAGGGACGCAAGGTCGTTTTGCCTACCCCGTTGCAGCCGCGGCCGTCGGAGCAATTGGCGCAACCGCAGCCCGACCCGCAATCGGCGTTCCTGCAACAGCAGGCGGCATCGCAACCCGTTTCGGGCGGCGTGTTCGTCGTGCAGGTGCACGGGAAGGGCAAGCACGCGATTGATTTCACCGCGAAATTCAAGGTCGAACGGCAGGGCGGTTGGCGGCTTGCGGCGGGACGACTGCCGGAATTTCCGGCCGGCAAAACGCTGCTCGAACTGCCGGAGGATCGCATGGAACTGCGATGCAACGACGTGTACGCCCAGCAGAAATGGCAGGCCGAATCGGCGGGGCAGACGGTCGAAACCTCGCTCGGACAGGGCGGGCAATTTCGTTGGTCGTGGCGTTCGAAGGTGACCGAAGCGGAAGTCGATCAGAGCCTGACGGCGGAATCGGAACTGCGGTTCAACCTGCAGGAAGACGCCCTCGTGCTCGACTGGGACCTGACACTGGCCTTCCGTCGCGGCAAGCACGAATCGTTCCGTCTGCGGATTCCGGCCGATTACCTCGTCGTTTCCATCGGTGGGGAAAACGTCCGCGGCTGGGAAAACGCCGATTCGGATTCGCCGGACGAAGCGTTGATCGACGTCGAACTTTTGCACCAGGCCGAAGCGACGGAACGGTTTGCCATCGTGCTCATGCGCAAGGCCGATTTCGCCGACGCAAGCGACGTCGCCGTCTCGACGCCGAACGTCGGCGTCATCGGCGCGGCGATGCATCACGGCCGCGTCACGCTCCAAAACAGCCCGCGGCTTGAGGTCAAAACGGGCGAAATCTCGAACGCGAGCATGACCGACCTGCCGGACACGGGCAACGTCAATCCCGCGTCGCGCAAAACGCTGTCCGACAATCCGCTTGGTCTCAAGCCGTATCGCTCGTATCGTTTCACGGCGGAGAATTACCGGCTGCCGTTGACGGTGAGCGTCACGCGGGACACGCCGGAGAACTCCATCATCAACAACATCGTCCGTCTGTCGACGCACGAAATCAAACTGGAAAGCAACTGGCAGATGCACCTTCTGGACAAATCGGAAGACCGGTTCTCGGAACGGATGATTTTGCCGGTCGGGTTGCACCTGGACGCCGTGCAATCGGAATTGCCGATCGAGTGGTCGCTCAAACCGCTGGAATCGGGCGAAACCGAACTGACGGTTATCTGGTCGGTTATCCCGCGGGATCGCCGTGTCGTGTTCAACGTGCTTGGGACGATCATGCGCGAGCCGGAAGGCGAGGCGGACCTGCCGGTGATCGTGGTGCAAACGGCAGAGCCGGTCCGACAGTATTTCGTGATCCAAACCGACCCGGCCTTCGATGTCGCCGTCGAGGCGATGGCACATTGCAGCCTGATGCAGACGGCAACTCCGGACTGGATTACGGCCTCGCAACGACCGTTGTGTCGTCGGCAGTTGGACGCTTTTATGACATCAGGCAAAGACGACAAACCTTCGGCGAAGCTGTCGCTGATCGCGCGTGAGCCGGTCATTTCCAGCGAAAGCATCACCAACGTGCAGGTCAACAGCCGCAGCGTCGAGGAAATGATTCTGCTGGATTTCAACATTCAAAACGCGGGCATCCGCACGGTGAAGTTCGAACTGCCCAAGTCGATGGCAGACGCCCGGATTGATGCCCCGCTGTTGCAGCGGAAGGAAATCGCGGAAAACGAAAACGGCGAAACGATCACCGTGACCCTGCATTTGCAGGATGAAATCATGAACGAGTTTCGCGTGCTGATCCGCAACAACCGTGAGCTGACGTCCGGCAAAAGTTACCCCGTGACGATCCCGAAAATTTCGACCGGCACGGTGCTGCACCAGTTCGTCGTGCTCGAAAACGCGGGCAGTCTCGACGAATTGCAGGTCGACGCCGCGAAAATCGCCGGGATGCAAAAGATCAGCCGCCAGCACAAGGAATGGGCCAACCTGGCCGCGATTCTCGGCGGCAACGCGACCGAAGCCTGGCTCGTCGCGGAAAAGTCGGCCCCGAAACTTTCGTTCCAAATGAAGCGGCGCGAAACGGTCAAAATGTCCGGCGCTCGCATCGGGCTGGCCGAAACGCGGGTCGTTCTCGGCGAAAACGGCGATTACCTCGCCGAGCAGATTTACCGGATCGACAACAAGACCGAACAGTTTCTCGATTTGAAATTGCCCGACGGTGCCGAACTCTGGGCCGTGCGTCTGCTCACCAACCGGGAATGGGAAGCCAAGCAATCGGGCGCCGCGGGCGATTTCGGCCAGCCGGTCAAACCGACAATCTTGCCGTTCATCAGAAAGCCGGGTGTAAAATATAAAATGGCTCCCAATACGCCGGAACCCGGTGGCGTTCGCATTCCCATCATCAAAACCGAGGTCGGTGATCTCGATTATATTGTGCGGGTCGTGTACGCGGGCAAGTGCGACCCCATTCGCTGGGCGGTCAAACTCGACATTCCCTTCATCGAAGTGCTCAACATCCCGGTCGGGGCCTCGTACGCGCGGCTGCATCTGCCGGAGGATTATAAATTCCGGTTCGACGGTACGATGCGCGAGTCCGACCAGGCCGCCGTTTCGAAGATCACTTCGGAATACGACCAGAAGATCAACGCCGACTTGCAGCGGGTCGCACAAACGGGTTCCCCCTTCGAACAGGCCCGGGCGATCAACAACCTCAGCCTGAAAGGCATCATGCCCAAGCCTAGGGAATACACGGTGGCCACGCCCGTTTATGAAACGACCACGCAACCCGTCCCGTACCAGGGAAGACGCCCGGGTTATGAAACGCAGCAAACCGGAACTCCCCAAGCCCAAGCGGGAACGACATTTTACGCACGGACTATGCCGTACTCCAACTCCATGCAGTTGGAACAGCGGTTCGAGTCGCAGAGCAACTACCGTGGCAAGAACGTCGTTTTGCAATCGAAAAGTAACTGGGACCTTGAGGAGTCTTCGAAAGTTGCGGGCAAGGCCCCGCAAACGAGAATGCCGGCAGATGCGTCCGGGCAGCAGTTCAACAACGAGTGGTTCAGCAGCAACCGGCTTGAAAATCCCCAAAGCGGCAAAAGCGGTGCCAAGGATTTTTCTCAGGCTAAGGCAATACTCCGAATGCAGGAATTGCAAAGCCGGACGGAGACAATTGACATTGATAAAAAAGAACAGGAAGCACCAGGACTTGTCTATGGATGGTCAAATGATACAAATAAGGATTATTACGCCGATCGTTCGTCGCGTGTGAGCGACGCGGTTCCGGCGCAACAGGCCCCGGCGCAATCTCTGAAAGAGCAAGAGCGCCTCAGCGACCGGAATCTTGCGTCGAAGCTTTCGAACAATCAAGCGGCAGCATCGCTTGGCGAGCGGAATTTTTATGCGTCCCAGTTAGCAACGACCGCGTCGCAACCCGTGCCGCAAACAATAATGCCGCAAAGCAACATGTCCGGGCAGCAGGCGGTTCCGCAGACTGATGACCTCGCGCTTTACCAGAATCGCCTCGCCCAGCAAAACGCGGCGCCGTCAAAAAACCCGTTGATAAGCTTGGCCATGACTTCTGGCACGTCATCCTCCGACAGCTACCGGAATATGCCGCAAGAAGAACTTGCCAGACAAAGTTCATCGACTTACGGCGTTCGCGGCGCCATGGGACGTGTTGCCGGCGAGGAACGCGAAAGGGAAGAAGCTGACATGTGTGTAGCGAGCGGAAGTTTCAGTGGTGGCGGCATGAGCGGCATGTATGGTGGCCCGGGCGATGGCAGGGCTGGCAGCGGCGGTGGATATGGAGGCGGCATGAGCAGCTTCGGTCAAGTTCCTGTCGTTGAACCCGCCGACGTGGCGGCCTGTTCCCCCATTGATGCCGTTGAAACGCCGTTCGCCGGGCAGCCGTCTGAGATGACAGCGACGATGGCCGTGAAGTCCGCGAGCCTGGACATCGAAATTCCTCAAACGGGAAAGGTGTATTTCTTCACCGCCCCGCAGGCGGAAAACCGATTGAGCGTCAGCGGCGTGACAAGCGCCACGTCGCAACGGATGAAAGACCTCGGTTCCACGGCCGGGCTGGCTGCCGTTTGCGTTTTGGTCGGATTTCTCGTCGTGCGAAGCAAAAAACGCTCGCAAAAACCGGCCGTGTGAGATCGTGCCATCCGTCGGCAAGGTCCGTGAAACCATGGGCTTTGCGTGATGGCAAATTCGTGAACCTCTTTCCGGGGGTATCGGTCTGGCGACCTCACCCCCGGTTACAGGATGTTGCGCCGAGAGATTGATATTTGTGCAATATCGTGATTCGACGAATGTTTTTTGGAAAACCTTGTACCGCACCATATTTTTGCCGGTATTTTTGCCACAGATGTTTGCCTGAACGTCGGGAATGGGGTAATATTACTGATATATTCCGTTGCGATTTTCCCGAAATCCGGCCTGTGAACCCAAAAAACAGGTTGGGCCAACCTCTTGGGGTATTTTCGAACGGATTTCGATATTACTGGCTATACGGTGCTGCAAATGGATTCCGTCGAACAGGCAATTCTTTACCTCAAAGATCATCGCAACCCGAGCTCGGGTAAGTTTTTAGCGAAAACGCCCGCCGTCAGGGCGATTGACGAAGAGGAATTGCTCGGTTGGGCCTTTGATTATGAGGGCGATATTTCCAGGACCGCCGTGGAATCGTCGGAATCGCCGCACTTGACGGAAACCGGGCAGGATGTTTTGGGAGTCGAGCCGCATCTTTACTTTCACCCGCTGCCGAGCGGCTGTTACGCCCTTTGTCAACTGTCGCTGTTCCGCGACCCGGACACCGCTTCGGTCAGCATGTTTTCGCATTGCCTGATCGTCACGCCACGACTTTTGCGGGCGTTTCACAACAATATCCTGGCACTGCACCAGGCATTGCTTTCCCGCTCGGACTTCCGGTTTCTTTCGCCCAAACGGCCTGTCGAAGCTTCGGACATTTCCCTGTCCCCCATCGACATGGGAGTTCGACATGCCCCCGTCATCGACACGGAATTGCTGGAGGCGTTTCGCGATTATCCCGGAACGGCCGGTTTCGCCCACGTGCTGTCGTCGTCCGTCGGTTCGGTCTGTACGATCTTCACGTGGCTGTCGCCGTCGATTCAATTGATCAACGGCATCATCCAGTGCCTGCCGATCGCCCTGCGCCCGGAATTGTCGTTTGCGTCTTCACTGCATTTTTCGGCCCTGCGGCCGATCCGGTTGATCGCGGCCCACGAAAACAGCCGGAACGCGTTGGATATCTGTCGACGCTATGCGATTCCGTTTTTTCACATCGTACACGTCGATGAAAACATACTCCGCGAAAGGCTCCTGGCCCAGCAGGACTGGGCGACCCTGGTTTACCGGATACTCGAACGGGGGGACTATGACTTTTTCATCCGGTGCATCAAGGACAAGCTGAAACACTGTTCGTTTGAAACCCGGCGCGGAACGCCCGATTGGCACACGCTCAATCGCATGGGAAAAGCATTGCTCGACCAGTGGGAGCGGAACGGGGACGAAATCTCCGATGAAAGCCTGACGGGAGAGATACTTCCCCTGAACGATTCGCCGGACGGCGGCATGATGCCGGATGAGGACCGGTTTCTTCGCGGGGATTTTTCTCACGCGCGTTTTTCGTCGGAAAACGACTCCCATGACGACCGAACTTCGGATGTTGATTCCGGCCCCGGTTCGGACGAATCCGTGATCAATGAAGCCGATTTACAGGAAATTTCCCGAAAGCTTCGCCAGGTGTCGCCGGCGGAAAAACAGCCGGCGGCCAATTCCCGACCGGCGTCGCAGGTACGACTCGCCCGGCAATTTCCCAAATACGAACGGGAACTCCGCCAGTTGGATTCGCTCCTTGCCCGGGCCCTGTTCGGCGACCCCCTGGCCCTGGAAACGCTGGAAGAGGCCTGGCGGGAACTCCGAAAACGCCTGACCTTCGACGAAACCGGCGTCATTCGCGAAACCTACATCCACCTGGTCCAGTCGATCATCGTGCAACCGCGCGATCCGGAATATCCCAAGCCGACGCGAAGGACGATCGATTCGCTGGAGGTCATGAATATCTTTTTGCAGGAATAGTCCGTCAAACCGGTTCCTGAATCGTGGTTCTCGAAGATTGCCTCCATTTTGAGCGGCCTGACGGTGCGCTCGGCCTGCGTTTTCCCGGTCACTCCGTTGCATTCTTTCAGTTCATATTCCAGTGAAAGCCTTGACAATGGAACGGGTCTCATATAAAAATGAACACACCTTTTTGTTATTGTAATACCCGTATTATTCTCTTCGAATTGAAATAACCGCGATATGTTTTCGATTGAAATCATCCGGAAACCACGGCCGGAATCGCAACCGTGTGCGGCCATTTTGGACTTTGACGGCACGATCAGCCTGATTCGCGAAGGCTGGCACCAGGTCATGATTCCCTTGTTCATCGAAGTGCTCGGCGAAACGCCGCTCGGCAAAATCGAACCGCCGCGGGAACTTGAGCGGTGCGTGCGAGATTTCGTCGATTTCCTGACGGGCAAACAGACGATCTACCAGTGCATTCGCCTGGCGGAAGAAGTGACCAAGCGAAACGGAACGACGTTGGAACCGCTGGAGTACAAGCAGGAATATCACCGGCGATTGTCGGCACATATCGAACACCGGATTCATGCGCTCCAGTCGGGCGATGACCCGATCAATCATGTCGTCCCCGGCTCGTATGATTTGCTCGAAATGCTGCGGCGTCGTGGATTGCGGGTGTATCTTGCCAGCGGAACGGATGAAATTTTCGTCAAGGAGGAAGCGGCCCTGCTCCGCGTCACCGATTATTTCGACGGCGGCATTTTCGGGGCGCAGGACAAGTATCAAACCTTCTCGAAAGCCCAGGTCATTCAACGCATCATCAGCGAAAACAATTTGGACGGTCACGAACTGGTCGGTTTCGGCGACGGATATGTCGAAATACAAAACGTGCGTGAAATCGGCGGTTTCGCGGTGGGGGTCGCGACGAACGAATCGGAGCGTTGCGGCGTCAATCAATGGAAACGCAACCGGCTCATCGACGCGGGGGCCGATCTCATCATCCCCGATTATTCCGACATTGCAAAATTGGAACAGCAGATATTTTCTCGGGAACAACAGCCGGAATGAAGACGGAATGACGGTATGTGGAAAACGACCAAAAAATTTTACACGAATGAATTATCATATCATGCCATTTCCCATTTTTGATCGCAGCCAACTGAAATTGAAACCGCTCGCCGAACGGGAGCACGACCTGGATTTATCGGTGATGATCGACCCCGACGCCGAAACGTCGTTCGAACACCCGTCGATTGACGCGTTGGCAAAACTGATACTCGCGGCGAAAAAACGCGGCAGCACCGTGCTTTGGATGATGGGGGCCCATGTCCTGCGGGCCGGCAACGCCCCGGTGCTTGTGCGGCTGATGCGGGAAGGTTTCGTCACGCATTTCGC
>JAVBQX010000273.1:0-8627 GCA_031548645.1 Thermoguttaceae bacterium | reverse complement strand
TATTGTTGTCCCGCAGGGACAAGATATTGGTAGATCGAATGCCCCCCAAAAATATTTCACCAAAAAACCAACGATGCCTTAAATCCGATTTCACTCGCAATTCCGGCGGCGGTCTCGGCGAGACCGCCCTACCTCGTCGCGCTGTCGTATTGACATATATGGCAAAACAAGCAAAAAATGTAAGGACATGCTCATGAAAAAACTGTTGATCCTGCTTGCAATTTGGGGAGTTTTCGGAAGTTCAGCGGCCCTTGCCGAAGAAGGCATGTGGCTGTTCACCAATCCGCCGACGGGGGACATCGCCGAGAAATACGGCGTGACGCTGACGCCGGAATGGCTTGAGCATGTGCAAAAATCGTCGATTCGTTTCGCAAGCAGCGGGTCGGCGTCGTTTGTTTCGCCGAAAGGTTTGCTGATGACCAATCATCATGTGGGCGTTTCGACCCTGCAGAAAATGAGCACGGCGGACGACGATCTGGTCGAAAAAGGGTATTACGCCGAAACCCTGGCCGACGAACGCAAATGCCCCGGCGTCGAATTGAACGTGCTCTGGGAGGTTCGCGACGTGACCGCCGAAGTGCATGCGGCGGTGCGGCCCGGTTTGACGGGCGACGCGGCGGAACAGGCCCGCCGTGCGGCCATCGGAAAAATCGAAAGCAAGGCGAACGGGGAAACCGGCCTGAAATGCGATGTGGTCGCCTTTTTCAACGGTGGGCTGTATCACCTCTACTGCTACAAAAAATACACCGACATCCGGCTGGTCTTCGCGCCGGAACAAAAGATCGGCTTCTTCGGCGGCGATCCGGACAATTTTGAGTATCCCCGCTATTGCCTTGACGTGACGTTTTTCCGGGCTTATGAAAACGACGCGCCGGCGGAAACGCCGAATTACCTCAAATTCAGTGCGGACGGCGCGGCCGACGACGAGCTGGTGTTCGTTTCGGGGCACCCGGGACGCACGAACCGTTTCAAAACCGTGTCCGAACTGAAATTCTACCGCGACACGCTCAACCCTTACGGCATGGAAAAAGTGTACCGCAAGGAAGTGACCATGAAGGCTTACGCCGAAATGAGCGCCGAAAATTTGCGGCAGGCGCAAACGGACATTTTCCGCTGGACGAACTACCGCAAGGTGCGATTGGGCGTTTTGACCAGCCTGCAGGACGCGTCGCTGATGGGCCGGAAAGAGGCGGAGGAAAAATCCCTGCGCGAGCGGATCACGCGGGCCCGGCTGCTCAACCCGAACGAAATTTCGCCGTGGCTGCAAATTGAAAAGGCGCTGAAACAGTGGGAAACGATCATGTTCGCGCACGATTTGCTGGAACTCGGCGAAGGGTTCAACACGCCGCTGTTCGCTTACGCAAGGACGCTGGTTCGCACGGCCCAGGAATCGCAAAAGCCGGACGAAAACCGTTTGAAGGGTTACTTGCCCGCCGATTTCGCGGGACTTCGCGCTTCGCTGGAAACGGAATCGCCGATTTACGTCGAGGCCGAGATTGCCAAATTGAGCGATTCGCTGACGCTGCTCATCGAAAAACTGGGGGCCGACGACCCGCTCGTCCGGCAGATCATGGCCAGCAAATCGCCGCAGAACCGGGCCTTCGAACTGATCAAGGGAACGCAACTGGCCGATGCGAAAAAGCGGGTGGAACTGTTTGATTCGTCCGTCACGACCGGGCGAATCGCGACGGACGACCTGATGGTGGAACTGGCCCTGGCCGTCGACCGACGGGCCCGCGAACTGCGAACCGCGATGGAAACGCGGGTCGAGGAACCGATGCGGCAGGCTTACACGAAAATCGCCGACGCCCGTTTCAAACTGGACGGCACGACGGTGTATCCCGACGCGACGTTCACCTTGCGGCTGACCTACGGGCAAATCAAGGGTGTGACCGACCCGGACGGCAGGGTCAACCCGCCCTGGACCGTCATGGGCGACACCTTCAAACACGGTGAGGCCCACCAGTTCATCGCGCCGTACACGCTGCCCGATTCGTGGATGAAGGCCCGCGACGCCATCAAGGCCGACACGCCGATGAACACGATTTCGACCACCGACACGATCGGCGGCAACTCGGGCAGCCCGATGATCAATGCGGACGGTGAAATCGTCGGCATCCTGTTCGACGGCAACCGGGTCGCGCACGCACGCAGCTTCATTTACGACGACGAGTACATCCGTTCGGTCTCGGTCTGCTCGACGGCGATCCTCGAAGCCCTGAAATCGGTGTACGCGACCGACCGCCTGCTCGAAGAACTGGGACGGAAGTGAGCGCGGAGTATAAAGGTCGTACCTGGCCAAAGCTAATTTTGTGAATTCCCTTCAATGTGCAAGAATGGCAGCCGCGAGCGCAGCGAACGGAGTGACCGGCGTGGGGCATGTCCGTTTGGATGAGCGTATTTGGCGTTTTCGGTTCGAATCTTTCAGTAATCGGAGTGCTTTCCGTCTTGCGGCTCCTCACTCCGGTCACTCCGCTGCGCTGCGTTCCCGGCTGCCATGGTGACGGTCACGCCATGTCCGCCGTAATACAATACCACCCTTTTTCCGAACCATGAAAATCAAACGCATTTCGCTTTCCAACGACGAGTATTACGGGCATTTTTCGGGGCGAGACTTCGAGTTCGACACCGGAAGTCTGGTCGTTGTGCACGGGGCCAATGAGTCGGGCAAATCGACCTTTCTCAACCTGGTGCGCGATTTGCTGTTCGGGATTCGGAATAACTCGGCGTATCAATGGGGCGACGTGCCGAAAAAAATGCAAATGCAGATGCGGGCCTTGCTCGAACTGCAAGGGGCGACGCCGGACGCCGCCCCGCGACGGCTGGAAATCACGCGGCGGAAAGGGACGAAAAACGTATTGACCGGTCGCTTTGAAGACGGCGAGCCGCTCGACGAGGCGGGCTTCAAAAAACGGCTCAACCTGCCCGACCGTGACGAATACGAGAACGTGTTCGGCTTTACGCAGGCGATTCTCAACGCCGATCCGGCGGCGGAAAAAAACAGCCCCCTGGCCCAGGTGCTGTACTCGACGGCCTTTCGCGCGGGCGGCGTCAACGAGCTGAAAAAGCAGTTGCGGGATGAGGCGGACAACTGTTTTACGCCGCAGGGCCGGACGAAAGAGGTACAGGTTCGCGCCGCCAAAATCGCGGAACTGCTGGACGAACTCGGCAAGGCGGGAATTGATCGGCGTCAATACGCGGAACTGGAGGACCGGCTGAAAACGCAGGCGGAGGAAATCGAACGACTCGAACGCGATTGCGCCGTGAAAACCCGTGAATACAGGCGTCTTGAAAAACTGCAAAAAAGCCGCGCGCATTACCTGGCGATGAAACACGCGCGGTCGCGTTTGACGGAAATCGACCAATCGGACGACCGTGCGGCGAAATTTCCCACCGGCGGAAGGGCGGAATATCAAAATCTGCGGAACACGATCGCGGAAAGCAAAAAGACCATCGGCGGCAACGCGGAACAGATCGCGCAATCGAATCGCGAAATCGACCTGCACCGGCAACAGTGCCGAAACGACGTGCTGAAAATTTCGCTGCCGCTGCACGGGCTGAACAACCGGCAAAGCGGTTACGAATCCCGCTTGCGGCAATTGGATGAAAAGCGGGACAAACTCGGACACCTGGAGGGAAAAATCGATGCGTTGCTCAAGCGGCTCGACCCCGGCGCGACGCGTGAGACGGTCGCGGCGACGTTCGTGACCGATGCCTTGCTTGCCGAATTGGAAAATATGCAATCGCAGGAACGCGAGCATGCGAACCGCATGACGGCGGAAAAAAGCAAACTGGAATTGCATGAAAGGCAACTCACCGAATCGGAAGCGGAGCGAATTCGCATAACGGAATCGTGCGACGAGACTCCCCTGCGGGACGCGGACCGGCATCGCATCGCACAGTTCGTCGATGGGCTTCCGCAATACGAAAACGCTTGTGTCGAGCTGCAAAAGCGTCTGCTCGCGGCGGAGCGGCAGCGGCAGGACATCGCGGCATTGCGGGAGAAACTGGTGCAACGGCTCGGGCTTGCGGAAGCGGCAGGCGGTGAGTTCGACGTCTTGCGGCATTTTCCCGACGATGCTTTAATCCGCGGTTTTGAAAAGGAGCGAAACACGATCGACGAACAACTCGCCAAACGCGAAAACGCGATCGCCGAATGCGACGAGCGGCTCGCGGCGTGCGAACTTGAGATACGCAAACTGGACACGGAAACCGGCAAGCCGCCGACCTTCGATGAAATTCGACAACAGCGCGAACAACGCGACAATTTGTGGCGGCGGATTCGGCGGCGCTATGACGGAAAGGATGACGATGCGTTCGATGAACCGGCGGAAGACGCGGCGGCTCCCGACCGGTTTGAACGGCTGGTGCAAAACGCCGACGCAATGGCCGACTTGCGTTTCGACCGCGTCAACGAAGTGCGGCGGCTCGAAGAACTGCTCAAGGAGCGCGACAGTTTGCGGCGACGTCTTGAAACGCTGCGTAGCGAACAGGCGGAAATGCAAAAGCGATTCGACGTCGGCATGGCGGAATGGCTCGCGATTTGGCCGGGCTGTCGACCGGAACTTGTCAAGCTGCCCGCGGTGATGCTCGACCTGCGGCGGGATTGGAACGACTGGCGGGAGAAGACGGTCCGATTGCGCGACGCCGAATCGGAAATCACGCTGCTGCAAACGAACAGGGCGGAATATGAACGCCGCGCCGACGAACTGGCGAGTGATTTGATTGAGTTGGTCGGGGAAGGCGGCGGTTTCGAGCGGACTTTACTTCATGGAGAGCAAGGTTGGGAGACGCCCGAAATCAAGGCGTTTTGCGCGGCATTGAAAGCGGCGGTCGAACGGCAGTCGGAACGGCAACGGCTACTTTCGCAGTGCGAACAGGACATTGCCAAATCGCGCGCGGCGAGGGATGCTGCGCAAACCACCTGGCGAGAAGCGAACGATACGCGGGAGTCGCTCGTGCGACAGTCCGGTCGACTGCTCGCAAACGCGGGGCTGCCCACTGACGGATCAATTGACGCCATGCAGGCCCGGTGCCGGCTTGTGCGGCAGATTCGGGAAGAGATGCAAAACACCGAACGCGAACAAATCGCCCTGTCCGATGCGGAAACGCAAATCCGGCAATTCGAGGCTGAAATCGCGGCGGTTTTGCATGATGTCCCTTCGGCGGCGGAAGCGGTTTCGCTCGCGCCGTCGGAACGGCTAGCGCACGCCGTACGATTGCTCGAAGGTTCGGAAACGGCCTCGCAACAAATACGCATTCTTGAAGCCCAGGTCGCTTTGCTCGAACGGAAAAACCTCTCGGAAGAACAAAACCTCTCGAACCGCCGGGCCGAATTGCAATCGCTTTTCGAAAAAACAGGCGTGACGGAAGACGACGAGTTCGCGCAATTGGCCGACCTGGCCGAAACGCGAACGCGGCATGTCAACGAGATCGAACACGCGCGGGGGCAATTGGTCACAATTCTCGAAACGCCGGATATTGCGTCATGGGAAACCGAACTGGAACACCGGTTCGGGCATGATGTGACGGCGGGAACGTCGGCTGAACCCGGGCTGAAATTGGAGGATTTGCTCGAAAAACTTTCCGGCGAAATCGAACAACTCAACGAAACGCTCAAGCAACTTCGCGAATCGAAAGGCGGTTCCGATGCCGAACTGCGGCGATTGCGGCAATCGGACGGTGCGGCGGAAACGGCGGAAAAAATCGAGTTCGCGCGACAGGAGCTGGCCGAGTCGATCCATCGTTATCTCCCGCGACTGCTGGCCCTCAAGACGCTCGAATATTCAATCGAGAAATTCGAGCGGGAACAGCAACCCGAAACGTTGCGGCAGATTCAGCGCTATTTTTCCGACATGACCGCCGGGCGATACATGCGGGTCGGCACGCCGGTCGGCGGACTCGGCGAACTGTTCGTCGAGGAACGCGGCGGCACGGTCAAAGACGTTCCGCAACTCAGCACTGGAACCCGCGAGCAGTTGTTCCTCGCCATGCGGCTGGCCTATATCGACAATTTCCGAAAGAATCGCGAACCGCTGCCCGTCGTGCTTGACGACGTGCTTGTCAATTTCGATCCGGCGAGGCAAAAGGAAACACTGCGTTTTCTCGGCGATTTGTCGCGTCACATCCAGGTCATTCTGCTCACATGTCATGACGCGACGCTCGAACTGGCTCGCGAGGCCGTGCCCACGCTGCAACAAATTTCACTGTGAACGGAACGATCAGATTCTAATTCCTTGTCGGGTCCATGACGCGGCCGAGGAACAGGATCGTACCGCTTTTGCGCTCGCGGATGAGGAACAAAAATGGATGGCCGGCGATGAATTTCGGCGGCTCGCTGCCAAGACTTGCGTAGCCGATTTCCGTGAAAACCGCTGATTCCGTGCCGTGCTCGACAATGCCCTCGCCGTCGTCGCCATTGACGCTGAATCGTTTGAGACATTCGAAAGGGTTCTTTGGCAAATACTCAAGCCGCACCGCTTCATGAAAAAACTGCTTGACCTGCCCGATACGGCGGCTGATCGTAATGGGCTTGAGGTTTTCCGCTTCGCGGAGCCAGCGTTCCCATGCCGTCACTTGCTCTTGGGTGATCTTGTGAATCGGCATGTCCTCCCCAAAAAACTTCTTGAGATTCCGGATCGGATTTTGCCATGTCAAAACGGTGGATTCCTCAACCCGATGACGGTTGTTTTCAACATAGGTGCCGAGGAACTCGCCGAGCGTCAACTCGATTTTATCCTTGAGAAGTCCGACTTTGACGAATTGCCGGTACAAGGGCCGTTCGATGTGATTGAGCCATTGGGCGAAATCAGCGGTGTATGGAACGCCCAAAACCTGATATTGTATCAGTTCCTCGACGCGAATTTTGATCGATTCCGCCAATTTTTTCGGGATTTTACCCAGTCGAATCGACTTGCGTTTCCCGGTTTCAGGGCAAAGGAAAAGGATTTTTCGCGTGCCGTTTTTCTCTTGCGTCAAACTTGCCATGATGTTATAATGACCTTTCCATGTTGTTTTAGGTTTTTAACAGGGCTTAAAACAAAACATACCCATAGGCTCTGCGAAAGCTTATGGGTTTTTCTTTTGGGGATTCGATTCGACCTTGATTCCTTCCAAATATGTAGATATCTGGAAAACGCAGTCATTCAATCAGTCAGGTTCAGTTGCTTCAAAAATTCCGTTTCGCTGTCCGGCTTGGCGGCTATGTCGTACTCGCGAACATCGTCGGTTACTCCGCCGTTTGCAGCATGAACTTCAGCATGTCCACCGTCGTCCGGTCCAGCTTGGTTTCGCAATCCAGGTAGTCTTTCATCGTAATAAAACCAATGTCCCATGCTTCGCGTCCTGTTTCCGCAAGGGCATTGGCAGTGCCCCATTGTTGTTTATAAACGTCCATGAGTTTTTTCGCGAATTCCCGACGCGCATCAGGTTCTTTTGCAATTTCATATTGCCAATGGTACAGTTCCACCTGTTTTTGCTGGAAGTAATACTTCGTTTGATTCTGTCCGACCGCGGTCGTCCTTGGCGGACTTCTCTTGGTTTCCAAGTCTTTCTGGTGCTCTTTCTCGTAATCCTCGCAAATGCTTTGTGCCTTCTCAAGTTGTTTTACCAGCATTCTCGAAATAGCATCCGTGTTACTGTTGAATTCATACGACCTGTTTTTGTTCTCCGCCCTGTGAAATTTCCACATATCCAAGTCCGTTTGATCAAGCATGGTTTCACGACGAATGCACTCACTCATGGGAAAATCATGTTTCAATTCATGGCTCAAATCGACCAGATATTTTGCCGATTTCAACTGTTTTTCATATCGACGATCGAGATTCCACTTCACTTTTTTACGTGTGTCATCATCATTGGCCATCTTGTATCGCCAGCGAAGCAATTCCGTATTTTTTAGGAGCGAATAAAACTCCGCACAAAACAAATCATAAACGCCCCGCACTGACGGATCTCTTGACCGCATTTCCTCATGGATATTGTCGAAAATATTCCTGGATTTTTCGATATTGTTTTCTAAAAGTTGCGTGATTTGTTTGTGAACGGCATCCTGCTCCGTTGGATTTGCCGTCAAAAGGAATTGCTTATGGGCCAATGCCGTCTGATCCTGCATGGTTTCGCAATCAATATATTCGTAGGGAAAGATGATACCGATCTTTCGCGAATCATTCGCCGCTTGCGTCAGTTCCCCTGCGGTTTCCAATTGTTTGTCAAAAATATCCTTGAGATTCGTTGCCGCTTCCTCGCGAGTCATGGATTCTTGGACGGTTTCGAACTGCCATTGGTACAGTTCTATTTGCTTTTGCTGATAATTGAATTTTGTCAACGAGGATTCATAAACCACTTTTTCCCAAGGTCTTATATCAGCTACAACTATAAATCCCTTCCACCATTCATATCTTTTTTTTGCTTTTTCGACATTGTTTACAAGCACTTGCGTGATTCTTTCAGAAATTTCTCGTTCTGATGGATTGACATCAAAAAACTCGAGCACAGGACGATCTTCCTTCTCTTTTTCTTGAGTCATCCCCAATTTCAAAGGTAAAATTGAGATAATTCCAGTCATCATGATGACAAAATATCGCATCAATATTTGAAAAGGGAAAAAAATATACTGAAAAAGAAGT